>NZ_JBHTTQ010000012.1:0-124152 GCF_042794475.1 Streptomyces sp. NPDC056527 | reverse complement strand
GCCTCGACGATCGAGGCCGGGGCGGCTCCGCTCCCTACGCGGCGCCGACGCGCTCGGCGTCCCGCTCCGCGGTGGACTCCGCCGCCCGACGCTTCTGCGTACCCCGCCGACCGGGCAGCACCGCGAGGACGACCAGCGTCCCGGCGGCCATGATGATCCCGCCGACCAGGCTGGTCGTGGCGACGCCGTGCGCGAACGCCTCGTGGACGGCGCCCACCACGGCCTGGGCCTGCTGGACCCCACCCGCCGGATCCCCGGCGATCCGCTCGGCGACCGCCAGGCCGGCGCCCACCGAGTCCTGGGCCGTCTCCAGCGCGGTGGCCGGCAGTCGGCCACCCACCAGGTCCGCCAGCTCGTCCCGGTAGGCCGTACCCAGCAGCGATCCCAGGACCGCGATCCCGAGAGAACCGCCGAGCTCCAGCGCGGTGTCGTTGGCGCCGCCACCCACGCCCAGCTCCGACTCGGGGAAGGAGTCCATGATCGTGTCCGTGGCCGGGGACACGCTCAGCCCGATGGCCAGGCCCAGCATCATCATCGGCGCGAGGAAGTCGGTGTACGTCGAGCCCGCGTCGACCCGCGTGAGGAGGAAGACGCCCGCGGTGCCGATCACCATGCCCGCGACGACCGTGACCTTCATGCCGAGCTTCGGAGTAAGCCGCCCGGTCACCGCGGCGCCGACGAACACGGCTCCGGCCAGGGGCAGCAGCCTCACACCCGTCTCCAGCGCTCCGTAGCCGAGCACGAACTGGAGGAACTGCGTGGAGTAGTAGATCGCCCCGAAGGTGCCGAAGAAGAAGAACAGCACCGCGAGCATGGAGCCGCTGAAGGGGCGCAGCGCGAACTTGCGCACGTCCAGCATGGGGTGCGGGTGCCGCAGCTCCCACCACACGAAGGCCGACAGGCCCACTCCCGCCACCACGGCGGCGATGACCGGGCCGGCGCCCCAGCCGAAGTGCGGGCCCTCGATCGTCGCGTAGACCAGGGCGCCGACGGACACGATGGACAGCAGGCCGCCCACGTAGTCGATCCGGCCCATCCCCCGCGCCTTGGACGGCGGCACCAGAACCAGCGCGCCGGTCACCGCGAGGACGGCGACGGGCACGTTGATCAGGAAGGTGGACCCCCAGGCGTGGTCCTCCAGGAGCCACCCGGCGACCAGCGGCCCGACGGCGATGGCCAGGCCCGAGGTCGCCGTCCAGGCCGTGATGGCCCGGGCACGCTCACGCTTCGGGAAGATCGCGACCAGCAGGGACAGCGTGGCGGGCATGACGACGGCCGCACCGACCCCCATGATCGCCCGAGCCAGGACGACCAGCGCGGTCTCGTCGACCAGGCTGCCCATCACGGAGCCGCCCGCGAAGATCACCAGGCCGGTGACGAGGGCGCCGCGACGGCTGTACTTGTCGCCGATCGAACCCAGGACCAGCATCAGGGCGGCATAGGGAACGGTGTAGCCGTCGATGACCCACTGCAGATCGCTGCCGCTCAGGCCCAGGTCCTCGGTCATGTCCGGCGCCGCGACGATCAGCGACGTGTTCGCCATGACCACGATCAGCAGGCTCAGGCACAGCACGATCAGGGCCCACCAGCGCCGCACGTAGGGCCCGGTCATCTTTTCGACGGGTGTGTTCATGAGGAGGGGCATGGGGGGCTCCTAGCGGGACGACTTAATTGCCCATCAATGTGCAGACTAATTTATTGCCCACCCGTGTGCAAATAGCGAAGCCGCTACCGTCTCGCGCTTCGAGGCGCCGACCGGCCGTATCGCCGCCGACGCGGGACCACCCGCCGTCACCAGCGAGATCGCCGCGCCGGCCGTTCCGCGGCCTTACTTACACGAAGTCATTGACGTCGTGTAAGTGTGGACCTAGCCTCGCCCCATGACGACGAAAAAGAGGATTGTCTTCATCGGTGCGGCGGGTGACATGTGTCGGGTCGCGATCGAGCGCTTCGCTGAAGCCGCCGGCGGAGCGGACTGGAAGCTGGAGCTGTACGACATCCGGCCCGACGCCCTTGACGCACTGGTCGCGACCCTTCCCGCCGGGTCGGCGAGCTCCGGGTCCTTCGACCTGTTCGACAGGGTTGCCCTTCGTGCGGCCATCGAGGGCGCCGCACTCGTCGTGCTGGGTGCCGGGCCTTACATCCGCACGGCCGAGCCGGTCATGGAGGCATGCATCGAGAAGGGGGTTCCCTATCTCGATCTCGATGACGACGAAGCCAGCACGCGAGCGGCGATGGAGCTGGACGCGCAGGCGAAGGCGGCCGGCGTTCCGATCTTCGTCGGATGTGGCGCGTCCCCAGGACTCACCAACGTGATGGCTGCCGACGCGGCCCGCGACATGGACACCGTCGACCGGATCGACGTCTGCTGGGCGACCGGCGACGAAGGTCCGGTCGCGTTCGGGCGTGCCGTGCTCGATCACGCGATCCGAGGCTTCGCCGGACCGTGCCAGACCTGGGAGAACGGACGGGCGGTCACCCACCAGACGTTCGTGGAATCGGATGTGTTCGACCTGGGCGGTTCGTTCGGCTCTGCGTACCGGCTGTACGAATGCGCCCATCCGGAAGCGGTGACCATGCCGCGGCGGTGGCCCGGCGCGGACCGGATCCGGGTCCTGGGAGCGCTCGACCCGGCACCGGTCAGCGGCGTCATGCGCGGTGTCGCCGTCGCGGTGGAGGAAGGCAGGATCTCGATGGATCAGGCCATCGACTTCGTCAACGACGTCATCACCGACAAACCGGGCTCGCCGAAGGTCTGGCGGTACGCCCTCGCAGGGCTGTGGGGCTCGATTCGCCGGGGCGAGATCGCCGTCGGCGAGGTGCTGAAGTACTTCGCGGCCGCGGCACGCAAGAAGCACCCCGACTTTCGCGGGATCAACTATGTCCGGGTGACCGGCGAGCGCGGCGGAGAGCGGGTCGTCTCGATTCGCCGCGTCCCCGTCAGCGGGCCGGGCACGCCGTGGTCGAGCATGGCGGCGGGAACCGGATCGGCGACCGCCGCGTTCATGGTGCTCGCAGTCGACGAACTGGGCGACCTGGCGGGCGTCCTCGCGCCGGAGGACTGGGCGGATCCGGAGCAGTTCTACGCGGCACTGGCACGGACCGGCCGGGCGTCGCTCGATGAGGTCGTCGAGGCGGTGAGGTCATGAGCAGGCGCCCCAAGCACGACCCCAAGGAGTCGGAGCGCGAGATCATCGCCGCAGCGGAGGCGTTCCTCCGGGAGCGGCCGTTCCGGAGGATGACGGTGGACGCGGTCATGAGCCGGACCGGGCTCAAGCGGCCCGCCTTCTATGTCCACTTCCGCGACCGTCACGACCTGGCGCTTCGCGTCGTCGAGGAGCTCGGCCTCGAGCTCGGTGCGATGATCGACCGGTGGCTGGTGGGTGACGACCTGGCCGACGACGCCAAGTCGGCGTTCCAGGGCCTGGCCGAGGTATACGCCAAGCACGGCCCCGTACTCCGAGCGCTCTCGGAAGCGGCCGGCAGCGACGACAAGGTCGAGGCGGCATACAGCGCCTTGGTCCAGCGCTTCATCGACGCGACCACCCGGCGCATCGCCGACGACCAGGCCGCAGGGCTGATCCGCGCGGATCTCGACGTCGAGGAGACGGCCCGCGCCCTGGTCTGGATGGACGAGCGCTATCTGACCCAGGCGTACTCGAAGGAGCCGCATCCGGAGGTGCAGCGCGTCGTCGACGTGCTTTACAACATCTGGTTCTCAACGCTGTACGGAGGGGTTTGAGACCGTGAAAGAGCTCTTCTTCATAGTGGCCGACCTGTGGATGGTCTTCGCGGGGTTCTACTGCGGATGGAGGTTCCTCCGGCAGTACGGGAACTACCTGCTCGGCCTGGAATGGATGATCGTCGGCACCTCGGGCGTCAACTTCCTGATCTGGGCGCTCCGTGGTGGGGACGAGGCCGATCCGCAGGCCGGCCTCGTGTTCTTCTTCGACACGTTCTCCCGAGGGGTGGGCATCACCCTCATCCTGGTCCTGGGCCTGTTGCGGGTGACCCATCGGTACAAGCCGGCTCCGGTGGTCGACATCGGAGCGTTCGCCCTGGCCACCGTCGCCGGCCTCTACTTCAGCGGGTTCGGAGGGCATGAGTTCCACCTGGGCCCGGCGATCTTCTTCGTCACGGTCAACGCGCTCACCACGCCGTTCCTGATCTATTTCACCTGGCGAGTCTGGAACACGGGCGCCCGAGGGCCGGCCGTCTGGACGGGGCTCGCCACCGTGGCGGGATCCGTCATCGCGATCACCTACGACTTCTTCCCGCTGCCCGGCGACGACGCACATCGCACCGTCTTCGCCACCGCCGCGCTGGCGACCTGGGGCACCCAGATGTTCGTGTACTTCTTCGCGTACCGCGCCCTGGACCGCCACGACCAGGCGGCTGGAACAGGGTTCGTCCCGGCCCCGCTGAGCGCCGCGGGAGGAGAGTGTCGATGAAGACCGACAGGGTGGAGTACTCCACCTTCAGCGGCTGGGTCGATCGGCCGGCAGACGCCCTCCCGGCACTGGCCGAAGACCTCGCCTGCGACGTCGCCGTCGTCGGCGGTGGCCTCGGCGGCATGGTGACCGCGCTGCGGCTGGCCGAACGCGGCCAGGACGTGGTGCTCCTCGAAGCGGAGTTCTGCGGGCACGGCTCCAGCTCGCGCAACGCGGGGCAGTTGGCGAGTGCTCCTGGCGGCGACCTCCAGCTCCTGAACCTGATGTACCGCAAGAAGATGCCCGGCATGGTGCGGCTCTCCGAGAACGCCGCTCGCTTCGTCGAGCACCTCATCGACAGTCACGACATCGACTGTGACTACGAGCCGGTGGGCAACTGCTTCGTCGCCGTGTCGCGCGGCCAGATGGGCCGGGTACGTCGGGTGGCCAGGATTCTGCGGCGCGTCGGCGGACACGTCGAGGTGGGCACGAGTGCGGAGCTCGGCATCCCCCCCGGATTCGTCGGCGGGATGCGCGAGGTCGTCGGGGGAACGATGAACCCCGGCAAGTTCACCCGCGGCATCCGGACGGCGCTGCTGGCGTCCTCGGCTCGGGTCTTCGAAGGGACGAAGGTCACCGACGTCACTCGAGACGACGGTGGGGTCGTGCTCTCCACCCCGCACGGTGCGGTGCGGGCGAACAAGGTCGTGCTGGCGACGAACGCGTTCGCAGGCGAGTGGGAGATCACTCCCCGGAACCTCTCCGTCCCCATCTGGATCATCGAGGCGGAGACGGAGCCGATCGACGACGAGCGGCTGGCCGCGCTCGGCTGGACCAGCCGGTCAGGCGTCGTCACGCAGCACAACATCATGGAGAACTACCACCTGACCTCCCGCAACACCATCGTCTTCGGTGTCCGGCGGCTCGAGCGGGGAACGACGTTCCCGCTGCCCGCGAAGGCGCCGGATCCGGGACTCGTGGACGAACTCGCGAAGGGCTTCGCGAGAAGGTTCCCGGCTCTCGCGGACCTCGCCGTCGAGCGCACCTGGGGTGGGTGGATCGCCATCACCTCGTCCTTCCTGCCGCTCGCCGGCCAGGTCGGCGACAACACCTTCTACTCGATCGCCTGCAATGGTCACGGGCTGGCTCAAGCACCGTACGTGGGCTCGCTCATCGCCGACATGATCATCGACGGGCATCGGCACGAGGACCTGGAACGCGTATGGACCCGGAGGTCGAGGTTCCCTCGCGCCATGATGCTGGGGCGACTGGGGGTGCGCATGATCTGGGCGGTCGATCGCTGGAACGACCTGGTCAACGGAAGTCGACGCAACGCGCGACGAGCGAACGCGGTGTGAACCGACCGTCGTTCGGACCGAAGGCCCGGGCCTTCGGCATCGCGGCATGATCCCCGAAATGATCAAGGGGCCGTTTCGGATCTCTGTGAAACGGCCCCTGACACCACCGCGCACCGTGTGGTCCCCAACCGGTCCCCACGGAGGCGGCGCTGTTCCACCATCAGAGAGGCATCGTCAGAAAGGCATCGAGCGGGAGGCCCCGGCCGAGAGTGAGCTCCCTTCACCCGTTGCGGTGGCGTGCGGAGGGCATCCTGCCGCCAGGCTGGAACACGGGTGAGGAGCGCGAAGGCCGGACGTCGCCGCCTTCCTGCGCCGGACCGAAAGCATTGTCCCGCGGCCGGGAGAGCGAGCGCCTCGACCTGGACGCCCTCGTCTCCCGGATCACGGATCAGCGCCCATTCTCCCGACCCGCGGCGGTGGGAACTTTGTGTCGTGGCCCTGATGCGCACCGTGAACGCCAGGAGCCCTGGCCGCGGGGAGGTGTTACAACTGGGGTTGTGAGCCCGTCTCGTCTCTCGTGCCCGGCGTACCGGTGCCGTCGAACCTAGGCAGAAGATTCGGAAGCGTCGCCGGACAGGTCTTCGTCCTTCAGGTGGCGATCGTGGTGCTGCTCGCCGCCGGGGCCCTGCTGGCCCTGGTGCTGCAGTCGCGGTACGACATCGACCGTGAAGCGCGCAACCGGTCGGTTTCCGTGGCTCAGACCTTCGCGAACTCCCTGGGCCTGCAGGAAGCGCTGAGGTCGCCGGACCCGTCCGCGATCCTGCAGCCCCTCGCCGAGGAGACACGCAAGGACGCAGGCGTGGACTTCATCGTGGTGATGGACACGAACGGCATCCGCTACAGCCACCCCCAGCCCGACCGCATCGGCGAACGGTTCGTCGGCACGATCGAGCCCTCACTCGCCGGCCAGGTGCACACCGAGAGCGTGGAGGGGCCGCTCGGCAAGGAGATTCAGGCGATCGTCCCGGTCACCTCGCCCGAGGGTGAGGTCGTCGCCCTGGTCTCGGCAGGTCTGACGGTGGAGAGCGTGACCGGCGTCGCCGACCGTCAGCTGCCCGTCATCCTCTTGGTCATCGCCGTCGGTCTGGCTCTGGCCACCGTCGGCACGGCGCTGATCAGCCGAAGACTGCGCCGCCAGACCCACGGGCTCGGCACGCAGGAGATGACCCGCATGTACGAGCACCACGACGCGGTGCTCCACTCCGTCCGAGAAGGGGTGCTGATCACGGACGGCGAAGGACGGCTACTCCTGGCGAACGACGAGGCCGGACGGCTGCTCGGCCTGCCGGACGACGCCGAAGGACGCCCCGTCGACGAGGTCGGCATGGACCGCCGAATGGCGGAACTGCTGCTGTCGGGCCGGGTGGCCACCGACGAGGTGCTGGAGGCCGGGGACCGGCTGCTCGTGGTCAATCAGCGGCCCACGCGCCCGCATGGCTCGGCGGTCACCATCCGCGACTCCACCGAGATGCAGCTCCTGAGCAGCCGGGCGGAGACGGCCCGCAAGCGGCTCAAACTGTTGTACGACGCCGGGGGTGACATCGGCACCACGCTCGACGTGGTCCGCACCGCGAAGGAACTGGCCGACGTCGCCGTTCCCCAGTTCGCGGACTTCGTCACGGTCGACCTGGCCGACCCGGTACTGAGCGGCGACGAGCCCGGCCCGGGCGCCGACATGCGGCGCACGGCGGTCAGCGGCATCCGCTCCGATCACCCGCTGTATCCGCTCGGTAGCCTGATCGAATTCCTGCCGTCCACGCCGCAGGCCCGCGGATACGGCACGGGTACGGCCGAACTCGTGCCCGATCTCCATGACGCGCCGGGCTGGCACGCCCAGGACGCACCGCGGACATCGGCGATCGTCGCCTACGGGATCCACTCGCTCATCGCGGCTCCGCTGAAGGCCAGGGGCGTCGTGCTCGGGGTGGTCAACTTCTGGCGGTCGCAGAAGCCGGAACCGTTCGACGAGGACGACCTGTCCCTGGCCGAGGAGCTTGTCGGCCGCGCCGCGGTCACCATGGACAACGCCCGCCGCTACACCCGCGAACACAATCTCGCCGTGACGCTCCAGCGCAGCCTGCTGCCGCGGGATCTGCCCGAGCAGAGCGCGGTGGACGTCGCGCACTTCTACCAGCCCGCCCAGTCCGGAGTGGGCGGGGACTGGTTCGACGTGATCCCGCTGCCGGGCAGCCGCGTCGGGCTCGTCGTCGGAGACGTCGTCGGGCACGGCCTGCATGCCGCGGCCACCATGGGGCGGCTGCGCACGGCCGTGCACAACTTCTCCTCCCTGGATCTGCCGCCCGACGAACTCCTCGCCCGTCTCGACAACCTCGTCCAGCGCATGGACCAGGAAGGCGACAGCGCGCCCTCGGACGGCGGTGTCCTGGGCGCGACCTGCCTGTACGCCGTCTACGACCCGGTCTCCCAGCACTGCACCATGGCGCGGGCGGGACACATGCCACCGCTTGTGGTCGCCCCGGACGGCACGACAACGATCTCGGAACTGCCGGCCGGCCCCCCGCTGGGGCTGGGAGGCATGCCGTTCGAGGCCATGGAACTGCACCTGGCGGAAGGCAGTCAGCTCGTCCTGTACACCGACGGGCTGGTCGAGGAGCGGAGCCGGGACATCTCAGTGGGCGTGGAACGGCTGCGCACGGCGCTGAGCCACCCCGACCGAGACCCGGAAGCCAGCCGCCGCGCCGTACTCGACGCCCTGCTCCCCGGCCGGCCGGCCGACGACATCGCGCTCCTCATCGCCCGGACACGGACTCTGGGCCCCAGCCGGGTCGCGGAGTGGGACGTACCGTTCGACCCGAGCGAGGTCGGCGCCGTGCGCAGCCTCGCGGCCGAGCAACTCGAGGAGTGGGGCCTGCAGGAACTCGCCTTCACCACGGAACTGATCCTCAGCGAGCTCATCACCAACGCCATCCGGTACGCCGCCGCGCCGGTTCGCGTTCGTCTGTTGCACGATCGCACTCTGACCTGCGAGGTGTGGGACGGCAGCAGTACCGCCCCGCATCTGCGGTACGCCGCCACCACGGACGAGGGAGGCCGCGGACTGTTCCTGGTGGCCCAGCTCAGCGAGCACTGGGGCACCCGGTACACACCGGAAGGCAAGGTCATCTGGGCCGAACAGGTCCTGCCCGCCCCCGGCAGTGCCCTCTCCTAGACCGCAGTTGTGCCGCTGACCGCCGTCGCCCTCAGGGGCTTTCTTTCCGACCGGGTTCCGCTTGTCATGTAACAGACCAATCAGGCCGGAACTTCGTGCAAGCTGGCCGCGCCGGTGACGCGGATGCCGATCCTCCCGCCTGGACGGACCTGGAGCGGTCCGGGAGCACGGATGTCGATCTGCTGGTCCAGGCCGTCCACGGCGACGGTGACCATGGAGTCGTGGCCGAAGAAGCGGACGTCGGTGACGGTGCCTTGAGCGGTCGCCTCTTCCGGACCGGTGAGGTGGAACTGCTCGGGGCGGAGGAGGACGAGGCCGTCGCGCAGGCCCTCGGGGGCGGCGGCGAGGGGGATGCGGCCCAGTGGCGTGGTGGCGGAAGTCTCGTCTGCCGTGCCGGCGATGAAGACCGCGTCGCCGACGAAGGAGGCCACCCAGGGGTCGGCGGGGCGCTGGTAGAGCGCCTCGGGGGTGGCGCACTGGGCGACGCGGCCGTCCCGGACTACGGCGACGACGTCTGCCGTGGAGAGGGCCTCCTGCTGGTCGTGCGTGACGAGGACGGCGGTGGCGCCGCTTGCCCGGAGCACGGCGCGGACCTCGGCCCGGACCGCTCCGCGCAGTCCGCTGTCGAGGGCGCTGAACGGCTCGTCGAGGAGGACGAGATGGGGTTCGGGGGCGAGCGCGCGGGCCAGGGCGACGCGCTGCTGCTGGCCGCCGGACAGCTCGTGCGGCATCCGGTCGCCGTAGCCGCCCAGGCCGACGAGGTCCAGCATCTCGTCGACGCGTCCGGCCCGGGCGCCGCGCTCCGTTCCGGTCAGGCCGAAGGCGACGTTGCGCGCCACACTCAGGTGAGGGAAGAGCGCGCCTTCCTGGGGAACGATGCCGATGCGGCGGCGTTCGGGCGCGAGGTGGACGCCGGGACCGGCGAGGGTGCGGCCGGCGACGGTGACGGTGCCCGCGTCGGCGCGCAGGAAGCCGGCGATCACGCGCAGCAGAGTCGTCTTGCCGCAGCCGGAGGGGCCGAGGACGGCGGCGAGGTGCCCGCCCTGGACGGTGAGGTCGAGGCCGTCGAGGACGGTGGCGCCGGGGCCGTACGCCTTGACCACGCCGCTGACCTGGAGGTCGTTCATGGGCGGTGCCTTCCGAGGAGGTAGGAGGGGACGGCGGCCAGGAGGACGAGGACGGCCGCGTACGGGGCCGCGGCGGCGAAGGATCCGCTGCCGGTCTCGGTCCAGAGCCGGGTGGCCAGGGTGTCCATGCCGGTGGGGCGCAGCAGCAGCGTGGCGGGGAGTTCCTTCATGCAGACGACGAAGGTGAGGGCCGCGCCCGCGGCGACACCCGGTGCGGCGAGCGGCACGGTGACCTCGCGGAGCACCCCGAAGGGAGTGCGGCCGAGGGAGCGGGCGACGTCGTCGAGTACGGGTGGCGCCTGGAGTACGGCCGCGCGGACGGCGGCCACCGCAACGGGGAGGAAGAGCACCGCGTACGCGCAGATCAGCAGTGGTGTCTCCTGGTACACCGGCCGGGCGTAGCGGACCGCGAAGAAGACCAGGGCGAGCGCGACGGTGATGCCGGGGACGGCGTGCCCCGCGTACGCGGCCTGTTCGAGGAGGTGGGCGAGCCGGCCCCGGTGGCGGGCCGCGATGACACCGACGGGCAGGGCGAGCAGGGTGGTGAGCGCGGCGCCCCCGGCGGCGACGCCGAGGGTGGTGAGCGCCGTACTGGTGAGGGTGGACGGGTCCCAGGTGGCGGAGGAGCCGACGGCGAGCCAGTAGCCGAGCGTGGCGAGCGGGAACCCGACGGCGGCCGCGACGACGGCTCCGCACCAGGCGAGGGCGGGCGGCCGCAGTCGGCCGAGCGCGGCGGGAACGGCCCGCCGGGCGGTTCCCGCTCCGGTACGGGCATACCCGGCCCGGCCTCGGGTGCGGGTCTCCGCAGCGACGAGCGCGATGGTCATGAGGACGAGCACGGCGCTGAGCGCGGCGGCCGGAGTGCGGTCGAAGCTGGCCCGGTAGGACGTGTAGATGCCACGGGTGAAGGTGTCGTACCGCATGAGGGACACCGCGCCGAAGTCGGAGAGCACATAGAGCGCGACGAGCAGTCCGCCGCCCGCCGCGGCCGGCCGCAGCTGGGGCAGCGTAACGCTCAGGAAGGTGCGCAGCGGCCCGCGCCCGAGCGAGCGGGCGACCTCCTCGTGCCCGGGGTCGGTGCCGCGCAGGGCGGCGGCGACCGGCAGGTAGACGTACGGGAAGCTCACCAGGGTGAGCGCCAGGGCCGAGCCGGTGAAACCGGCGAGCGACGGAGCGGCGGAGAGCCAGGCGAAGGCGGTGACGTAGCTGGGTACGGCCAGGGGCATGGTGACGAGGACCGACCAGGTGCGGGCGCCGGGCAGGGCGGTGCGCGTGGTCAGCCAGGCCAGGGAGATACCCAGGAGCAGGCAGGCGGCGACGACGGTGGCGGTCAGACCGAGGCTACGCAGGAGCAGTTGGCCTGTCCGGTCGGCGGCGATGACGTCCCAGGCGAAGGTGGGGCCGCGTTCGAGGGCGCGCACGGCGAGGTAGCCGAGGGGCAGGACGGCGAGGGCAGCCGCCAGGCAGGCGGGGACGAGCAGGACCCACGAGGGTCTCGCGGCGTTGTCGATGCGGCCTTCGGCCTGCTTCCGTTCGTTGGCGCGCTTCCGCCCGGCGGGCGCGGGGGCGCTCGCCGAGCGGGTGTCGTGACGCTTCCGGACGGGGGAATCCGGTGAGGTCACGTCAGACCAGTCCGGCTTCCTGGAGCATGGCCAGGGTTTCCTTCAGCGAGTCGAGCTTACCGAGGTCGATCTTCGGCGGCTGGAGTGTCTCCAGCGGCGGCACGCCCGCGGCGGTCTTCACCCCGGCGGCCAGCGGGTACTCCTTGGTCTCCTGCGCGAAGTACGTCTGGGATTCGGCGGAGAGGAGGAAGTCGACGGCCTTCTGCGCGTACGCGGCCTGCTTCTCGTCGGCGCCCTTGAGGATGCCGACGCCGGCGACGTTGACGAGGCCGCCCGGGTCGCCCTCGGGCAGGTAGTGGATCTTGGCCTTCATCTTGTCGGCGCCCTTCTCGGCCACCTGCTCGTACCAGTAGTAGTGGTTGAGCAGGCCGAGGGAGACCTCGCCCTTGTCGACGGCTTCGAGGACCTTGAGGTTGCCCTCGTACACCTTGGGCTCGTTCGCCTTGAGGCCCTTCAGCCAGGTGCGGGTTGCCTCGTCGCCCTCCAGGACGCGCATGCCGGTGACGAACGCCTGGAAGGAGGCATTGGTCGGTACGAAACCGATCTTGCCCTTCCACTCGGGCTTCACGAGCTCGTGGACGCTGTTCGGCGGCGTCGGGACCTGGCTGGGGTCGTACCCGAGGACACGCACGCGCCCGCTGACGCCGGTCCAGTCGCCGGCCGAACCGCGGTAGGCGGTGTCGACCTTGTCCAGAGTGGCCTTCGGCAGCGGCGCAAGGCGCTGCTCCTTGGAGAGCGCGCCGAGGGCGCCGGCGTCCTGGGAGAGGAAGAGACCGGCCTCGGTCTTCTCGCCCTCCTCCAGGAGCTGGGCGGAGAGCTCGGCGCTGTCGCCGTAGCGGACCTCGACGTTGGTACCGAGGTGCTTCTCGAGCTTCTCGATGAGCGGCTTCACGAGGTTCTCGTTGCGGCCGGAGTAGATGACCAGTCCGGCCGGTTCGTCGCTTCCGCAGCTCGCGAGCGCGGGGACGAGGAGGGCTGCCGCGGTGAGCGCGGTGAGCGTGCGAGCCAAGGGGCGGCGCATGGTGAGGTGATGCCTTCCTGCCGTGCCGGTCGCGGCCGTCGCGTAGGGCGACGGGTCTCGCGACGAGCGACGAAGTGCTACCGGGAGAACCTGTGAATACGGCATTGATAAGGTAAAGCTAACCTAATGGTCAAGGCAGGCTTTGGTAACGGCCCGGTCGCGAATGGGCATCCGATACCAACACCCCCCCTTCTCGATTAGGAAAGCCTTACCTACGATGCGCCCGTGACGCTCCTCCCTGCCCCGCCCGCCGGTGGCCACACCCTCCCCCTCGCCGACGGCCTCGCGCTGCACGGCGACCGCACCGCCCTGGTCACCGCGGAGGGCGTGGTCTCCTACGGCGAGCTGGCCCGGCGGGTCGCCGTTACCGCCCAACGGCTCGGCCCGGGGCGCCGCCTCGTGCTCCTGCCCGGCGCCAACACGGTCGGCGCGGTCGTCGTCCACCTGGCCGCGCTCTCGGCGGGGCACCCGGTCCTGCTCGTACCCGGCGACCATCCGGAGGCCGTGGAGGCCCTGACCGCCGCTTACGATCCCGACATCGTCGTCCACCCGGGCTCCGGCTCCGGCGAGTGGCGGATCGAGGAGCGGCGGACCGGCTCCGCACACGACCACCACCCCGATCTCGCCCTGCTGCTGAGCACCTCCGGCTCGACAGGCTCCCCCAAACTCGTCCGGCTCTCCTACGAGAACCTCCAGGCGAACGCCGAGTCGATCGCCACGTACCTGGGCATCCGTGACACCGACCGGGCCGCGACGACCCTGCCCATGCACTACTGCTACGGCCTGTCCGTCATCCACAGCCACCTGCTGCGCGGCGCCGGACTCGTCCTCACCGAACTCTCGGTCGCCGACACCTGCTTCTGGGACCTCTTCCGCACCGCCCGCGGCACCACCCTCGCCGGAGTCCCGTACACCTTCGATCTGCTCGACCGGGTCGGCTTCGCCGAGATGGAGCTGCCGCACCTGCGGTACGTCACCCAGGCCGGCGGCCGCCTTGCCCCCGAACGCGTCACCCACTACGCCGAACTGGGGCAGCGACGCGGCTGGGACCTCTTCGTCATGTACGGCCAGACCGAGGCGACCGCCCGCATGGCCTACCTGCCACCGGAGCTCGCGACCGCGCATCCGGCAGCGATCGGCGTTCCGGTTCCCGGCGGTTCGTTCTCCCTCGAAGCCGTCGACGAGACCTCCGGGGCCGAGGAGGGCGTCGGCGAACTCGTGTACTCCGGACCGAACGTCATGCTGGGATACGCGCACACACCCGACGACCTCGCTCTCGGGCGCACCGTCGATACCCTGCGCACGGGCGACTTGGCCCGACGCACCGACGAGGGCCTGTACGAGATCGTCGGCCGCCGCAGCCGGTTCCTGAAGATCCTCGGCCTGCGGATCGACCCCCAGCAGGTCGAGACTACGCTCGCGGAGCGCCACGACCTCAGCGCGCTGTGCGCGGGGGACGACGAGGGGCTCGCTCTCGCCGTCGTGCGCAAGGCAGGGTGGGACGAGCGGCGGATCCGAAGACGCGTCGCGGACGAGTTCGGCCTGCCGTCGCGCGCGATACGCGTCCACCTGCTGCCCGAACTTCCCCGCCTGCCCACAGGAAAGCCCGACTACCAGGCCGTCCGCACCGCGGGCCGGCAGGACGACGCCGGAGTCCTGCCCGGTGGCGCGGGCGCCGACGACCTGTGCGCTCTCTACGCCCGGATCCTGGACCGTACGGATGTGACACCCGACAGCACCTTCGTGGGACTCGGCGGCGACTCCCTGTCCTACGTCGAGATGTCACTCCACCTCGAGGAACGCCTCGGCCATCTGCCCACGAGCTGGCACACCACACCGATCAGCGAGCTGCGGGGCCCCGAGCGGAAGACCTGGGGCCTCGGCAGGTCCCTGGAGACCAGCGTCGCCCTGCGCGCGGTCGCGATCGTGTGCATCGTCTGCTCGCATGTGCGGCTCTTCGAGCTCCGCGGCGGTGCTCATCTGCTGCTCGCGGTGGCCGGTTTCAATTTCGCCCGTTTCCTGCTCTCCTCCGCCGAGCGACGCGAACGCGTCCGCCGCACCGGACGGAGCATCGCACGCATCGCACTGCCATGCATGGCCTGGACCGCCTTCGCGATCCTGATCGGCGCCGACTACGACCTGAGCAACCTCCTCCTGCTGCACAACGCTCTCTTCCCGCAGGACATGGGGCCGGGTCTGCACCTGTGGTTCGTGGAAGCACTCGTGTACATCCTGCTCGCGACGCTCGCACTCCTCGCCCTGCCCGCCGTCGACCGGGCGGAACGACGCTTCCCGTACGGCCTTCCCCTCACCCTCGCCGCACTCGGCCTGCTCACGCGCTACGAGCTGGTCGGCCTCCCCGAGCGGTCCCAGATCACCGACGCGGTGACCGTCTTCTGGCTGTTCGCCCTCGGCTGGGCGGCCGCGAAGGCCCACACGACGCCCCATCGACTGCTCGTCACCCTCGGCGCACTCGCCACCGTCCCCGGCTTCTTCCCCGGCGAACCCCGACGCGAGGCGTTCGTCCTCATCGGGTTCGTACTGCTGGTGTGGTTCCCTACCCTTCCCAGCCACCACCTGGTCAACCGGGCGGCGGGGCTCCTCGCCGCCGCCTCGCTCTCCATCTATCTGACGCACTGGCAGATCTACCCGATCCTGGACGACGTCTCCGAACCCCTGTCGCTGGTCACGGCCCTCCTCTTCGGCATCGCCTACGCCAAGGGTGCGGACCATCTCACCCGGAAGCTGCCTGCGCTGCCCCGCCTGGCAATGTTGCGCACGCGATGGTCCGGCTTCCCCCGGAAGCGCTCCTGACTCCCCCAGCGGAACCTGCACTCCTCCGTGCCCAAGATCACCGCCGTGGGCGCGGCCCTCTCGGCTTACCTCAGCGTGCTCCGCGCGCCGCGCTCCCTGCCCAGTCCGATCCTGGTCGCCCGCTGAAGCGGTCAAGGCGAGCACTGGTCGCCGAATGGTCCCCGGGAATGATCAAGGGGCCGTTTCAGATGACTCTGAAACGGCCCCTCTATCTACGACTCTCACGAGTCGGGACGACAGGATTTGAACCTGCGACCCCTTGACCCCCAGTCAAGTGCGCTACCAAGCTGCGCCACGTCCCGGTGCCCGTCCGGCCTCCGGTTTCTCCCCGGTGGCGGCGTGCAAGAGAACATTACCTCACTTCGCGAGTCCGGTGGACGCGGCCGCGCCCGATGGTCGGTGGCATACCCGCAGGCCGGGCCGCCGGAGGGAGAATGGGCGGGTGGACAGGACGCCGAGGGACCGGGACGAGGAAGGGCGGGCGCGCAGTGCGCGGCCGCGGGACGGCCTGGGGCGGCCGTTGCCCTACGAGGTCGAGGGGGTGCCGCGGCAGCCCGAAGGGGTGGTACGGACGCCCGCGCAGACGCTCCGTGAGGCGCAGCGACTGCTGGACGCGGGGATGCCCTTCCACGCCCACGAGGTCTTCGAGGACGCCTGGAAGACCGGCCCCGCCGAGGAGCGGGACCTGTGGCAGGGGCTCGCCCAGCTGGCCGTGGGGCTGACCCATTCCGCGCGGGGCAACGGGTCAGGCGGGGCTCGGCTGTTGCTGCGCGGCGCCGACCGGATCTCCGGGCAGCCCGATCCGTACGGCATCGGCATCGGTGGACTCGTGCGGTGGGCGCGGGAGTTGGCGGAACGGGCGGACGACGTGACCGATGCGGCGGCCGAGGCGCCGCGCCTTCTTGCCGAGTAGCGCGGCGCCCGGTCGTCACCAGGTGAGGTGCAGCTCCAGGGGTGAGCGGTGGATCAGCGTCGGCCGCATCTCCACGTCCTGGTCCTTCGCCAGCCGCAGTCCGGGGAAGCGGCGGACGAAGAGCTCCAGGGTGAGGCGGAGTTGGGTGCGGGCGAGCTGGGAGCCCGGGCAGCCGTGGGCCCCGTGTCCGAAGCCGACGTGGCGGGTGGGTGCCGCCGGGCGGGTGATGTCGAAGACGTCGGCGTCCTCGTGGCGTGCCTCGTCGCGGTTGGCGGAGCCGTAGGCGACGAAGACGGTGGCACCCGCGGGGAGTTCGGTGCCGGCCAGGATGACGGGCCGGGTCGTCGTGCGGCGGAACCCCTGGACGGCGGTGTCGAAGCGGGCGGCCTCCTCCACCGCGCCGGGTATGAGTTCGGGCCGGGCGCGGAGCAGCTCCCACTGGTCGCGCCGGCGCAGCAGGTGGAAGAGCGCGGTGCCGATCAGGGCCGTGGTGGTGAGGTGTCCGGCGATGAGGAGGTTCTGCAGGTTGGCGACGAGTTCGTTGCGCTGGTCGTCCGTGAGTTCGCGAGGCCCGGGTCCGAGACCGGTGTCCGGGGCCAGGGCGGCGACCATCGCCGAACAGAGGTCGTCGCGCGGCCGGGCGCGCCGCTCGCGGGCGTAGCGGTCGAGGAGGCGCTGGAGCGCGACCACGTCCTCGGCCGCCGCGATCTGTTCGTCCTCGGCCATCGGCCGGAAGAGGAGCTGCTCGGCGCGGTGTCCTCCGTGCACCGCGACGGGCACGTCCTCGGGCTCGAAGCCGATGAGCCGGCCGATGACTGCGCCGGGCAGCCTGCGGGCGTAGGAGGACATCAGCTCGGTGTGTCCGTCGGCGGCGAAGCCGTCGACGAGGGCGGTGGCGACCTCGGCGGCGTACGGCGCGAGGGCCGACACCCGGGCCGCCGAGAGACCGCTGTTGATCGGGGCGCGGTGGCGGCGGTGGGCGGCGCCGTCGGTGGAGACGACGGTGGGCCGGTTGCCGTAGCCGCGGGCGAGGACGCCGAAGACGGCGGCCGGGGGGACGACGTCGGGTCGCAGCGCCTGGGCGGAGGAGAAGTCCTCCGGGCGCAGCAGCACCTCACGGACGTCGGCGTCCCTGGCGACCAGCCAGGCGTCCAGTTCGGGGACGAAGGTCAGACCCGCGGTCTGTCGCGCACGTGCGTAGAGGGGGTACGGGTCGCGCTGCAGCGCGTCGAGCAGCTCGTGACGTGCGAACGTCGTTGGGTCCACGCGGCGCCTCCGGGACGGGAAGGTGCGGAACTCGGTGCGGTCTACACATGGTGACCGGCGCCGCGGGCTCTGGCTATGCCCCGGAGGCGTTCAGCGCGCGCAGGAGTACGGATGTGTGGCTGACGGACGGGTCCTTGGCGGCGGTGAGAAGGGTGACGGCGCCCTCGGCGGCGAGGGCGCGCAGCCGGTCGAGGGCCTCGGCGGCGGCGGGTTCGGCCAGTTCGGCCTCGTACCGCCGACAGAACTCCCCGTACTCGCCGTCCTGGCCGTGGTACCAGCGCCGCAGTTCGGTGGAGGGCGTGAGCGCCTTGGGCCACTCGTCGATGCGGGCGTCGGTCTTGGCGAGGCCGCGCGGCCAGAGGCGGTCGACGAGGACCCGTACACCGTCGTCGGGTGAAGGGGCCTCGTAGATCCGGCGGACGCGGATGTCGGGGGCAGCGGCAGGCATGGCTCCAGGGTGCCGGAGGCCGCCGACGGTCACATCTCGACGCGCCCCGCCGGCAGCAACGCCGGCAGCAGGACGGAGTCGACGAAGACGCGCATCGTCGAGGCGTCGGCGAAGCGCTCCTCGAAGAGCCGCTCGATGCGGAGCATCCCGAGGAAGCAGGGGGCGACGAAGCCGATGGCCGGGTTGTCCGCGTCGATCTCGCCGCGCTCCACCGCCCGCTTCAGGATCGTGTCGAGCGCCGCGACCTCCGGGCTGATGACGGTCTCGCGGAGCGCCTCGCGCAGGTCCGGGTACTGGACGTACGCCTGGCTGACGGCCTCCATCAGCTCGGCGTCATGGTCGCGGCGGGTCGCGGCCAGGTGGGCCGCCTCCCGGAGATCGCCGGCGAGCGATCCGGTGTCGATGCCGGTGAAGAAGACGCAGCGCTGTTTGGCGAGAGCGGCCGTGACGAGCTGCGGCTTGCTCCCCCACTGGCGGTAGAGGGTCGCCTTGCCGCACTTGGTGCGAGCCGCGACGCCCTCCATGGTCACCGCGTCGTAGCCGCCCTCCCGGAGCAGACGGAGAACGGCCTCGTAGAGCTCGCGCTCCCGCTCCGGAGTGATCTTCCCGCGGCGGGCGGCGGCGGTCGCGGCCTGTGTGGACATCCCATTCCTCCCGGACA
The DNA here is from genome assembly GCF_042794475.1 of Streptomyces sp. NPDC056527. Classification (NCBI taxonomy): domain Bacteria; kingdom Bacillati; phylum Actinomycetota; class Actinomycetes; order Kitasatosporales; family Streptomycetaceae; genus Streptomyces; species Streptomyces sp. NPDC056527. Next base: position 105,323 of record NZ_JBHTTQ010000012.1, on the reverse strand, counting down.
GCTCTCTGCACATACGAGAGTAGGGGGTGCACAATCGAGACGCAAACGTATCGAGACGCTTGCGTCTCGATGAATTCGGATCTAGGCTTCCCCCGTTTGCTGCCGAAATGACGGAAAAAAGGGGCCGGGCCCATGGCTGCCGGGATACGCGGAACACGTCCCACAGGACCGGGGCGGACCGCTACCCGGAACACCCCGAGACCACCGCTGGTGCGCGAGCTGCTGCTCGTCACGGCGCTGTTCCTCGTCTACAAGTTCGGCCGGCTGTTCGCGAACGGCCACGAACTGCGCGCCTTCCACAACGCCGACCGGATATGGAGCGCGGAGCGGGCCGTCCATCTGCCCGGCGAGGGTTCCGTGCAGGCGCTGCTCATGCACGGCGAGCCGCTCGTCCGGGCCGCGAACACCTACTACGCGGCCGTGCACTTCCCGGCCACGATCGCCTTCCTCGCCTGGCTCTACTGGCGCCGCCCCGCGCACTACCTCTGGTCCCGCCGCGTCCTGGCGCTCCTGACCGCCGCCGCGCTCGCGCTGCATCTGCTGATGCCGCTGGCGCCGCCCCGGATGCTCGCCGCGACCGGCCTCGTCGACACCGCACGGGTCTACGGCCCGTCGGTGTACGGAGCGAGTCCCGAGACGGACTCGATGGCCAACCAGTTCGCCGCGATGCCGTCGCTGCACTTCGGCTGGGCGGTGATGGTCGCGATCGGCCTGATCGTCGCCACCCGCGGCCGGTGGCGCTGGCTGTGGCTGCTCCACCCCCTGCTGACACTCCTGGTCATCGTCGGCACGGCCAACCACTACTGGTTCGACGCCCTCGCCGCCGCGGCGCTGCTCGGCCTCGCGCTCGCGGCCGTACGGGCGCCGGGTACCGGCCCGGGCCGCCCGGTCCCACTCCGGCGCGCCACCGCACCGGCTGAGCGCGCGCTGCTCGCCACGGCCGCTGCGCCAGCCACGGCAGCCACGGCGACCGTGCCAGCCGCCCGCACCGCGCCCTCCGCGTCGGTCGGCCCTGCCGCGCGCACCACGCCCTTTGCGCCGACCGGTCCCGCCGCTCGTACCGGTCCCGCCGCGCCCCGTCCGGTGGAGGCGCTGCGATGACCGCCCCCGACGGCGTCGTCCTCGCCGTACTCCTGTCCCTCGTCTCGGCCGCCGGGTACGCCCTCGCCGCGGTCGCCCAGTCCCGGCTCGCCGCCTCCGCCTCGTCCGACGGGGGAAGCGGCGCGCTGCGCGCCCTCCTCGCCCGCGGCCAGTGGTGGTGGGCCGTCGGCCTGAACGCCGCCGGGGCGCTGGCCCACGTGGCCGCCCTGCACTACGGCCCGCTGACGCTCGTTCAACCGCTGGGCGCGCTCACCCTGGTGGCGGCCCTGCCGCTGGGGGCGTACTGCGCCCGGCGTCGGGTGACGCGGGCGGAGTGGCGCGGTGCGTTCTGGACGCTGGCGGGCCTGGTCGGCCTGATCTCGGTCACGGGCCCCGCGACACCGGGCGACGCCCTGAGCCTGAACGAGGCACTGATCGTGGCGGCGACGACGGCGCTGCTGATCGTGGCGCTCGCCAGGGGAGGACGGAACGGCGCGGACTCTCGGGCCGCAACGTCACGCCGGGGGCGGGGACTCGGGCATGCGACGGCCTCCGGGATCGCCTCGGGAGTGGCCTCCGCCCTGACTCAGACGCTGACCGCGGCGCTCGCGCTGGAACTGCCGGGCGGGGCGACGGCCTGGTGGCAGACGGCTCTGATCGCGGTGCTGATATCCGCCTTCGCGGTAGGCGGTCTGCTGCTCTCGCAGGCCGCCTACCGCGGCGGACTCGCCGCGCCGCTGGCCGTGGTGAACCTCTCCAACCCGGCCGCCGCATCGGTCATCGGCGTCGCGCTGCTCGGCGAGACGTTCCGCGCGGGCGTGTGGGGCTGGCTGATCGCGGCCGCCGCGTCCGTGGTGGCGGCGCGCGGCGTGGTCCTGCTGACGACGGGCGCGGGAACGACCCTCGCGACGCCGACTCCCCCGCAGGGCCCGGTGAGCCAGGCACGCGCTCAGGCCCCGTCGACGGCCACCGCGCCCCAGATGCCCACCCGGACGCCGAAGCCCGCGCCGGCCCCCACGACCCAGGGCCTGATGCCGAAGCCCGCACAGGCCCCCGCGGCCCAGGCGCCCGCACCCACCCCCGCCCCGGTCACCGCCCCCGTCGCCGCATCCGAGACGTCGCCCCTGTCCCCCATCACCGCACCCGGGCAACCGCTGCCCCCGCCCCGTACCGACGAGCCCGCGACCGTACCCGCACCCACCGCGCCCACCGCGCCCGCGCCCCTCGCGGGCTGACGGCGCCTCACTCCTTCGACGGCGGGCGGTCCTCCGTCACCTGGGCCGCGAAGATCGGCTCGGTGGACGGCTGGTACCCGCCCTTCTCCCCCGGCACGGCCGGTTCCAGCCCGAAGAGCGCGCCGACGCCCATCGGCGGCATGTCCCCGTAGAGCGCGTGATACGCGCCGGGCCGGACCGAGTACATCTCGTGCCAGATCCCGACGGCACCGTTGCTCGCGAAGTACCGCCGCCAGTACGCGCTCTGAGCGGGGCGGTGCCGCCGGGCGGACGCGGCGGCGTACGCGCGGATGTCGCCCGCCTTCCGCCAGTACTGGACGATGGTGACCTCTCCGAACGAGGGCCCGAGGAGCATCCGGTAGCCGAGGAAGCCGCTCTCCGGATCGGCGCGGAGCTCCTTGATCATGCCGGGCATGGCCATGAACAGGGGCAGCCAGCCCCGGACCGAGCGCCAGCGGTTGACCCTGGCGCCGATGAGGAAGACGGCCACCGGTTCGCCGTTCGCGGCCATGAAGCGGCCCCGGCGCACCCGGCGCCGCTCGGCGCGGCTCTCGGCGCCGCCACGGTTCCACTCCGGCGCGGTGACGAGCCGCAGTCCGTGTGTGAAGTCGGACCCCATTGCCATGGTTCACCCACCTCCCGTTATTGGATAGCTGAACTATCCTTGGAGGGGAGAGTAGAACTCCCGGGTAACCGTGTCGAGATGATGGGAACGGTGAAAATCTTTGCGCCTCTCCGAGCTGAGCGACCGCGGCGGCGTGTCCGTGGCCACCGTGAAGTACTACCTCCGCGAAGGACTCCTGCCGCCCGGGACGCCGGTCACCGCCCGGCAGTCGGAGTACGGCGAGGTGCATCTGCGCAGGCTGCGGCTGGTGCGGGCGCTCCTCACGGTGGGCGGGATGACGATCCAGCAGGCCAGGGACGTCCTCGCGGTGGCGGACGACCCCGCCTTCGGCCGCCATGAGCGCGTCGGCATCGCCGCGTACATGCTCGGCCCCCAGATCTCACCGCCCGACGCCTCCGATCCCGAGCGTGCGCTCTGGGACGAGGTCTTCGCCGAGATGCGCGACCTGCTCACCGAGATGGGCTGGTACGTGAACGAGGAGGCGCCGGCGCTCGCCGCGCTGACCCGGGCGGTCGTGACGCTCCGCTCGCTGGGATACCGGGGCCGCGTCGACGACATCCGGCGGTACGCCGAGGTGATGCACCCGATCGCCGCCGAGGAGTACACGGTGATGGAGGGGTACCCGCTCCTGGAGGAGGCGATCGAGGCGGCCGTCGCGTACACGATGCTCTACGAACCGATCCTGCTGTCCCTGCGCCGACTGGCGCACGAGGACGTCTCGGCGCATCTGTACGGGATCTCGCCGCCGAACCCTCCACTTTCGTCACCTTGACGAAAAAAGCCGGAGAGCCCTATCGTCAGCATGACGACAAGGGGGAGTTCTCCATGGCCGACATCACCCGCCGCGCCGGCTGGCGCCATCTGCGGTCCGCACCCACCGCGCACATCCGCCACCACCGTCGCGGACGCCTCGTCCACGACGGCACGGGGCTCAGCTTCTGGTACCGCTCCCTGTCCGCCGCGCTCTCCGAGGTTCCGGTGAACGACCGGGAGTTGGCCATGGCCTTCCACGCGCGGACCGCCGACTTCCAGGACGTGAGCGTGCAGTCCACCGTCACGTACCGGATCGGCGAGCCGGAAGCCGCCGCCACCCGGCTCGACTTCTCGATCGATCCGGACACGGGCGCCTGGCGCGGCGCGCCGCTGGAGCAGATCGCGACGCTCCTGACCGAGACGGCGCAGCAGCACGCTCTCGACGTCCTGGCCCGCACCCCGCTCGCCGCGGCGCTCGTCGACGGGGTGGCAGCGGTACGGGACCGGATCGCGGACGGGCTCGCGGCCGAGCCACGGCTGCCGGCCACCGGTATCGAGGTGGTGGCGGTACGGGTGGTTGCGATCCGTCCGGAGCCGGAGGTCGAGCGGGCGCTGCGGACGCCCGCGCGTGAGCAGATCCAGCAGGAGGCCGACCGGGCCACCTACGAGCGGCGGGCCGTGGCGGTCGAACGCGAGCGGACGATCGCCGAGAACGAGCTCGCCAGCAAGATCGAACTGGCCCGCCAGGAGGAGCGGCTCGTCGACCAGCGCGGCACCAACGCACGCCGCGAGGCGGAGGAGAGCGCCGCCGCCGACTCCGTACGGGCGGAGGCGGAGGCGCTGCGGAAGGTCCGGCTCGCACGGGCCGAGGCGGAGGCGGCCCGCGAGGTCGGCGAGGCGCGGGCGGCGGCACAGGCGGCCTGGCTCCGGGTGCACGGGGAGGTCGACGCGGCGACGCTGCACGCGCTCGCGGTCACCCGGGCGGCGGAGAACCTGCCCCGGATCGAGCAGCTGACGCTCTCGCCCGACGTGCTGACCGGTCTCCTCGCGAGGCTCGGTGGCGGCGGGACCTCGTCGTGAGCCTGGCGCCGCGCGCGGTGCTCGTGCACCGCACGACGGAGTACGAGGCGCTGCTCGCCCGCCACGGTACGCACGGGCAGGCCGCGTTCTTCCTCTCCAGCCGGGGCCGGGGCATCGACGACGTGCGGGAGCGGCACGAGCGGAACCGGCGGTCGCTCGCGGAGGTGGCGGCGGCGGTGCCTCTGCAGTGGCGTCAGGCCCGGGTGGAGCGGGCGGACCTGGACCGCTTCCTGTTCGGCCCCGAGGACGTGGTCGTCGTGGTGGGGCAGGACGGGCTGGTCGCCAACGTCGCGAAGTACCTGGACGGCCAGCCCGTCATCGGGATCGACACCGACCCCGGGCGGAACGCTGGCGTCCTGGTACGTCACCGGGCGTCGGACGCGCGGGCGTTGCTGGCGGCGGTGGATCGGACGGGGGCGGACGAGCTGACGATGGTGGAGGCCGTCACCGACGACACACAGCGGCTCCTCGCCCTCAACGAGATCTATCTAGGCCCGCCCGGCCATCAGACCGCCCGCTACACGCTCACCGTCGAGGACCCGGAACCGGCGACCGAGCCGCAGGCGTCGTCGGGTGTCCTGGTCGGTACGGGCACGGGCGCGACGGGCTGGCTCCGCTCGCTCTGGCAGCAGAGCTCCAGCCCCCTGCCGCTGCCTGTCCCGACGGACGCGCGCCTCGCCTGGTTCGTCCGCGAGGCCTGGCCGTCCCCCACGACCGGCACGACGCGGGTGGAGGGCGTGCTGAGCGCCGGGCAGTCCCTCCGCCTGACGGTGGAGTCGGACCGCCTGGTCGCCTTCGGCGACGGGATGGAGTCGGACGCACTGGAACTGACGTGGGGCCAGACGGTACGGGTGGGGGTGGCGCGCACGGCGCTGCGGTTGGTGGGGTGAGCCGAGGCGACCAGCCCGGCGCGGAGTGACCCGGCGCGGTCCGGCAGGGGCGGCTGTGCGCGTCGTGGCGGGAAATGGTCGGCGCTTGATCTCCGGCCCCGTCGTGCTCGCTAGGATCGGGCCGCTTCGTCCGGTTCGCCCCCCACCGCCCCGTGCTTCACCGGCAGTCGAAGGAACACCCATGCCCTCCCCCGCCCCCGACACCCTCCTCATCGCCCCGGCCACCCTCCAGGACTGGGAGATCGTACGTACCTGGGCGGCGGCGGAGGGGTGGAACCCGGGGGCTTCCGACGCACCGGCGTTCTTCGCTCAGGACCCGGAGGGGTTCTTTCTCGGCCGGATCGACGGGGAGCCCGTCTCCGCCGTCTCGGTGGTCAACTACAGCGACCGGTACGCCTTCCTGGGCTTCTACCTCGTCCGTCCCGACCTGCGCGGTTTCGGCCACGGACTGGCGACCTGGCGCGCCGCGCTGGCGCACGCAGGCGAGCGGACGGTCGGCCTCGACGGGGTGCCGGACCAGCAGGACAACTACCGCCGCTCCGGCTTCTCCCTCGCGTACCGCACGGCCCGGTACGTCGGTGAACCCGCCCCGGCCGCCCCTCCCGTCGTCGGTGAGCCCGTCGGATCCGGCGCCCCCACGTCGGACGTGGTCCCCGCCTCCCAGGTCGACCCGGCCGCCCTCGCCGCGTACGACAGCGCCTGCCACCCCGCCGACCGCCCGCGCTTCCTCACGATGTGGCTGACCACTCCGGGCCATCGCGCGCTCGCCCGGATCACCGACGGCCGCCTCACCGGATACGGCGTGGTGCGGCCCGCCGAGGACGAGGCGCGCATCGGGCCCCTGTTCGCGGACACCCCCGCCGACGCGGCGGCTCTGCTGGACGCGCTGTCGCAGGAGGCGCGGGCCTTCGGTTCACCACGCATCGCGATCGACATTCCCGAGGTCAACCCCGTCGCCGCCCGGCTCGCCGAGGAGCGGGGTCTCGAGCCCACCTTCGAGACGGCGCGCATGTACACGGGCGCGGTCCGCCCGGTGGCGCGGGAACGCGTCTTCGGCGTGACGACCCTCGAACTGGGTTAGGTCCTGTCCGGCGGATCAGGCCTGCGCCCCGGCACCCCGGCACGCATCGGACCACCGCTCACCAGCACGCACAAGGCACAGCCCGGCGAAGCCGGTCCGATCCGTCGGGCGAACCCACGGAACTTTCGTACAAGACAGGACCTCTGAAGTCGGCGACGGTAGAGCCATGCGCAGACACGAAGTGGGGGTCACCCTCATGGATCGCGATGCCGAGAACGGCTGGGAGGTCGCCCATCCCCTCGGCGGCACATCCCTCGACGGCGTCCGGATGGCCGGATTCCGCAACCGCATCGCCGCCGGGCTGGATATGCGGGTGCTCCCCCAGCCCACGGTGGTCGTCGTCATCGAGCTTGGGGGCAACCCGTTCTCGGTGGAGTGTGCCACGGGGCATCAGCCCATGAGGAGCCTCGTCGCCTCGTTGTCGCCCGGCCCGGCCCGCATCCGTGGCGAGCGTGTCGAGTGCGTCGAAGTGTGCTTGTCACCCCGGGCCGCCTATGCACTGCTGGGCGTCTCCCCGCGCGAACTGGACGGGTCTGTCACCGCCCTCGAAAACCTGTGGGGGCGGCACGAGCGACGCCTCCGCGAGCAGTTGACCGACGCCACGACGTGGCAGGAACGCCTCGCGCTGACGAACGAGTTCCTCACGAAGCGGGCTGAAGGGGCACCGACGATGTCGCCCGAGGTCGCCGCCGCCTGGGACACGATCGTGGCCCGTCGAGGCCGGATACGGGTCGGTGACCTCGCCGCGTCCTCCGGATGGAGCCGCAAGCGGCTGTGGTCCAGGTTCAGCGCCCAGATCGGCCTCACCCCCAAGCGTGCCGCCATGCTGGTCCGCTTCGACCACGCTGCCCGGGCGCTCCGCGCGGGCGAGAGCGCCGGCGACGTCGCCCTGGCGTGCGGATACGCCGACCAGCCCCATCTCCATCGCGACGTGCTGGCCCTCGCCGGGTGCACGCCGGGCGCTCTGGCCGGCAGGACCACGTCCGCCCGCTGACCCGTGCCCCCACCAAGGAGACCGGCCACCCGCACGAGGGCCATGCCGGTTCATGCACGTACCACCACACGAAGATTGGAAAGCACCTGTGGCGAACACCGATGTCCGAGCGGCAGGCATGGCCGACCGCGATCTGATCGTCCGGCTCGCGTTCGGGAGCATGGCCGCGCAGACCCTGCGCGCCGCGGTCCGTTTGAGGGTGGTTGAGCTGGTGGGCGATACGCCACGCCGGGCCGCCGATGTGGCCGTCGACGCCGGAGCCGAACCCCAGCCCATGACGCGGCTGCTGCGCGCCCTGACCGGGCTCGGCCTGCTGCGGGAACACGCCCCCGATTCCTTCTCCGTGACCCCCGCGGGCGCACTCCTCGCCCCCGGTCGACCCGACTCGCTCACGTCGTTCGTGGAGATGTTCACCGATCCGGCGATCGTACGCGCCTGGGAGCACCTGGACGGCAGTGTCCGCACCGGCGACGTCGCGTTCGACGCCGTCTTCGGCACGGACTTCTTCAGCCACCTCGCCCAGCACCCCGAGTTGTCCGCGGAGTTCAACGCGGCGATGAGCCAAGCCGTCTCGGAGACCGCCGCCGCGCTGCCCCACGCCTTCGACTTCGGCCGGTTCACCACGGTCACGGACGTCGGTGGGGGCGACGGAACCCTTCTGGCCGGTGTCCTCACCGCGCATCCGGGCCTCACCGGTGTGGTCTTCGACACGGCGGAGGGTCTGGCCGAGGCGCCGAAGACGATGGCCCGGCACGGGTTGAACGGACGATGCTCCCTGATCGCCGGGGATTTCTTCCGTTCGGTTCCCGAGGGCTCGGATCTCTATCTGATGAAGAGCGTCCTGCACGACTGGACGGACGACCAGGTGGTCACGATCCTGAGCCACTGCCGCGAGGTGCTGCCGCCCGGTGGCCTCGTCCTGATCGTGGAACCCGTGCTTCCCGAAGTCGTCGACACCAGCGCGGATGCCGACGTCACCGACGGCGGAGTCACCTATCTGAGCGACCTCAACATGCTGGTGAACGTGGGCGGCAGGGAGCGTACCCGCAAGGACTTCGAGGAGGTGTGCCGCCGTGCGGGCCTGTCCCTCACATCGGTCACCCCGCTCACGGAGGCCGCACCGTTCTCCCTCATCGAGGTCGTGGCCGCCTGACGGCAGGCTGCGCGCCGCAGGTTCCCGTCACCTCGAATCCGGTGGGCCGGCCGCCGCAGCCACCCCGTCGATTCCGGTGGGCCGGCCGCCGCGGCCACCGCGTCGCTCGCGGTGGGCCCTCTGGTTCTTCTGCTCGGGGATGGTGTGCTTGATCCGGCGTTGTCGCAGGTAGCGCCGGTCACGGCGGAAGGAGTGGGGCGATCGGCGGGGCCGGGGAGCGGCGTCCGCCTTCTGCTCGTCGACCCCACCAACGTCGCCCGCGCCCGACCGCGTTCGCACCGCGGTGATGCCCTCCCGCGAGGGCGCCTCCCTGCCGTCCCCGTACGCCCCCCTCACCCTCCCCCCACCCCCCTCGGGGGGTGACAAGGGTTTTCCCCGTATCGGGTTCATCTCGGCTTTCCCTACTGTCTGCCGCACCGGCAGATCCCATCCCCCGAACCACGCCCCCCGCAGGTGATCAGGTCGCCTGTCAGGTGCATGAGGGGACGAGGGTGGTGTCCGCCGGTGACGGCCTTGACCCGGGCCGTCGCGCCGGTGGCGGCGCACGGGCCCCCCAAGCCCAGGGACCGGCGGACCGCAACCCCACGTCGCACCCCGTTCCCGCGCCGCCGCCACTGCTCCGCACCTACGTCGTGCTCGAAAGGGAACACCTTGAACAGTTCCAGGCGGAGAGTCATATCCGTCGTGGTCGCGAGTGCCGCCATCGTCGGCGCCGCTGCCACCTCCACCGGGGCGTTCGCCGCCGCCCCGGCCGCTGTGACCCCGAAGCCGGCTCCGGCTTCGCAGACGATGACCGCGCTCCCCAGCGCCCCGGTCGAGAAGGTCATCGTCACCTACAAGTCCAAGACCGCCGAGGCCGGTTCGAACGCCGCCGCCAAGAGCGACGCCGCCGCCAAGGGCGCCGAGACGGGCGAGAGCCTCTCCTTCGAGCGCCGCCTCGCCGGCGGTGCCGCGCTGGTCGACCTGGGCGACAGCGCCACGAAGCAGGACGTCACCGAGGTCATGGACGCCTTCCGCGCCGACCCCTCGGTCGCCTCGGTGGAGCCCGACATCCGCGCGTACGCGATGGCGGTCACCCCGAACGACACGGACTACGGCAAGCAGTGGGACCTCTTCGAGGCCACCGGCGGCATGAACGTTCCGCCCGCCTGGGACAAGACGACCGGCTCCGGTGTCACCGTCGCCGTGATCGACACCGGCTACGCGGCCCACTCGGACCTGGCGACCAACGTCGTCGCCGGCTACGACTTCATCTCCACCTCCGCCGACGCCCGCGACGGCAACGGCCGTGACGCGGACGCCAAGGACGAGGGCGACTGGAACGCGACCGACAACGAGTGCGGTGTCGGCTCCAAGGCCTCCAACTCCTCCTGGCACGGCACCCACGTGGCCGGCACCATCGGCGCGGTCACCAACAACACCAAGGGCATCGCGGGCATCGCGTACAACGCGAAGATCCAGCCCGTGCGCGTCCTCGGCAAGTGCGGCGGTTCCTCCGCGGACATCGCCGACGCCATCACCTGGGCGTCCGGCGGCACCGTGCCGGGCGTCGCCGCCAACGCGACCCCGGCGAAGGTCATCAACCTGAGCCTGGGCGGCGCCAGCTCCACCTGCCCGAGCGTCTACCAGAACGCGATCAACGGCGCCGTCTCGCGCGGTACCACCGTCGTCGTCGCCGCGGGCAACAGCAACGCCAACGCGTCCGGCTTCACGCCCGCGAACTGCTCGAACGTCATCACCGTGGCGTCGACCAGCCGTGAGGGCAACCGTTCGTACTACTCGAACTTCGGCTCCATCGTGGACGTGGCGGCCCCGGGCGGCGAGACCCGCCGCGCGACCGACACCCCCGGCACCGTCACCACCCCCGAGAACGGCATCTACTCCACGCTGAACTCGGGCGCGACGACCCAGTCGGCCGAGAACTACAAGCCCTACCAGGGCACCTCGATGGCCGCGCCGCACATCGCCGGCCTGGCCGCCCTGCTGAAGTCGGCGAAGACCGGCCTCACCCCGGCCGAGATCGAGTCCGCGATCAAGACCAACGCCCGTCCGCTGCCCGGCACCTGCACCGGCGGCTGCGGCACCGGCATCGCCGACTCCGCGAAGACCGTGGACGCCGTCACCACCACCACGCCGCCGGCCGGCAACGTCTTCACCAACGCGACCGACGTGACGATCTCCGACAACACCACCGTGTCGTCCTCGATCGCCGTCACCGGCCGCACCGGCAATGCCCCCGCCGCCCTCAAGGTCGGCGTGGACATCAAGCACACCTGGCGCGGGGACCTGGTCATCGACCTGATCGCCCCCGACGGCACGGTGCGCAACCTGAAGGCGTCCAGCGGCTCCGACAGCGCCGACAACGTCGTGACCACGTACACGGTCGACGCGTCGAGCGAGGTCGCCAACGGAACCTGGAAGCTGCAGGTCCGCGACGTGGCGTCGGGTGACACCGGCTACATCGACTCGTGGAACCTCACCTTCTAGTTCCCACCTGAACCACCCCCCACATCAGCATCATTGCTGGTCAGCGACGCGCTCGTGGTCTACACCACGGGCGCGTCCTGGCGTGGTCATCGAGGCCGGCTGTCCGAATGCCGGACAAGGGGCCTGGACTGCGCGCGTACGCTCCGTATTCTCTGCCCCACGGGGCTCACGGGCAGGGCCCGAGGGCCGGAGGGTGGTGGACACGTGACGACAGCGCCGCACCTCCCCCTGCGCCCCGCGGGCGTGGGAGGTCCTCCGGCACCGGTGGGCCGGGAGGAACTGCTCTCCCGGCTCGAACGCGTGCTGCACACCCGGGGACGCGCCCTGCTCACCGGACCCGCGGGCGTCGGCAAGACCGAGGTGGCCCTGGCGGAGGCGGCCCGCGCCGAGTCCCGCGGCGAAACGGTCCTGTGGCTGCCGACACTTCCGGCCGACCGCGACATCCCGGGCGCGGTGGCGGCCGCGCTCGTGGCCTCGGTCGCCTCGACGATGACCTGGCCGGGGATGACTGCCTCCGGCACGATGCCCCCCGCCGGCCCGACGGCACCCTCCGCCGCGACCGGCCAGACCGGCCCCGCGAGCCCCCGTGAGATCCCCGCGCCCCGCGCCGAGCCCGCCTCCGACGGCGGTCCCACGGGCGGCGACACCCTCGGACCCACCCACGACCCGGGCGCCTTCCGCACGGCCGTCGGCCCGGTCACCACCTCGGGGGTCTTCGACGGACTGCCCGGGCCACAGCGGACCGCCGTCGCGATGCTCTGCCGCGAGGCGCCGCTGCACGACGGCGGATGGGACCCGATCGCCCTGCGTCTCGGCATCGCCCAGATCCTGCGCGCCCTCACCGCCCGCGGCCCCGCCCTGCTCGTCGTCGACGGTGTGCAGCACATCGACGCGGACAGCGCCGACCTGCTGCGCTTCGCCCTCCATCTCGCCCCGCCCGCGCTGCGGGTCGTCGCGGTCGAGACCCCGGAGGCGTACGGCTCCGAGGACGTCCACGACACCCATCTGTGGGTGCCGTCGGAGGCCGACATCCTGCTCGTTCCCGCGCTGCACGCCGACGAGATCGCCGCGTTGCTCATCCACCACCGGCTGCCGTCCCGGATGGCGGGGCGCATCCACAAGGCGAGCGGCGGCAACCCCCGCCTCGCGCTCGCGGTGGGCCGTTCGCTGGCCGACGCCCGCACCCCCGTGCACCACGCCGAGGCGCTCACGCTCTCCGGCCGGGCCCGCGACCTGGCCCGGCAGCTCCTCGGCACCGCGCCGCCGAACGTCCGCGAGACGCTGCTGTTCGCCGCGCTCGCGCTGCGTCCGACGGCGGCGCTGATACGCCGGGCCGGGCGGCCGAACGCGGAGGCCGACCTCGCGGCCGCCGAGCGTGCCGACCTGGTCTCCCTCGCCGAGGACGGCACGGTCGCCTTCACGGCCGGGCTGCTCCCCTCCACCCTGGTCCACGACGCCTGCTGGGCCGAGCGCAGCGCCGGGCATGCCGCGCTCGCCGGGGTCGTCGACGACTCCGTCGAAGCGGTACGGCACCGGGCGCTGGCCACCGACATCCCCGACGAGGCCCTCGCCGCCGAGGTCGCCGCGGCCGCCGATCTCGCCCGGCGCCGGGGCAACAGCGCGCTCGCCGCCGAACTGGCCCTGCTCGCGGCCGAGTCGACCCCGGTCCAGCACGGCGCTCAGCGGATCACGCGACTCGTCGACGCGGCGGAGGAGGCTGCCCGGGCCGCCCGGGCCGACCTCGCGATGCGGGCGGCGACCGACCTGTTGGCACGGGACGCGGCCCCTTCCGACCGGGTGCGCGCCAGGCTCGCCGTCCTCGACACGGCCGGCCAGGGCCTCACCGGGCTCGACGAGATGTACGTACACGCGATGGAGGATTCCGAGGGCGACACCGCGCTGCGGTCGGGCGTGCTGCTCCGACTGGCCGTCAAGTACGTGCTGGCGGACGGCGATCCGCTGCGCTCGCGGGCCGCGGCCGTCGAATCGGCCGCGCAGGCCGCCTCGGTGGGCGACCCCCGGACGGCCGCCCAGGCCCTGACCGTACAGGCGCGGATGGACCGGGCACTGGGGGCTTCGGACGCGGAGTCGGTGCTCGCCCAGGCCCGCGGTCTGGAGATGGCCGAGCGCCCGCTCGGGATCCGCAACGCCGCCCAGATCCTGACGATCCGTCACGCTCTTTTCGACGACCGGCTGATCGACGCCCGTGATCAGCTGAACGCCCTTCTCCCGCTGGTGCAGCGGCGCGGTTCGGTGGAGGACACCATCGAGCTGTTCTCGACGCTCGCCGCGATCGAGTCCCGGATCGGGGCGTGCCCGGCGGCGCTCGTCCATGCCGGTCAGTCCCTGGCGCTGACCCTGGAGGCGGGTCTCTCCCCCGGCCCCGCCTGGTACACGCTGGCGCTCGCGGAGACGGCCGGCGGCAGCTTCGGGCGGGCGGCGAGCTACGCCCGGCGCAGCGTCCAGGCGTCAGAGGAGGAGGGTGACCGGGTCTTCCTCTCCCGCAGCCTCTACGCGCTGGGCCGCGTCCAGTTGGTCAACGGCGACGTCGCCTCGGCCCTGGAGACCCTGCGGCGGGTGCAGGCGAACGAACGGGCCCAGTCGACCGTCGACCCGTCGATGCTGCGCTGGCACGAGGAGCTGGCCGAGGCGCTGCTCGCCAACGACGCGGCGCGGGAGGCGGCGGAGCTGCTGGCCGAGGTACGTCCGGTCGCCGAGCGGCTCGGCCGTACGACCGTTCTCCTCGGCTGCGACCGGGCGTACGCGCAGTACCTGGCGGCGTGCGGGAAGACGGACGAGGCGGCGGAGCTGCTCGCCCGCACCGCCGAGCGGTTCGCCGAGGCCGGGCTGCCGCTGGAGCACGGGCGGGCGCTGATCGCGCTGGCCCGCGTGGAGCGGCGGCGCCGTCGCCGGTCGGCGGCGCACGGCGCACTCCAGTCGGCGGCGGTGGTGTTCGAGCGCGCCGGCGCGGCCCCCTGGCTGGCCCTGACGAGCGAGACGCCCTCGGGCGAGGACGCCCCGTCGGCGCTCTCGTCGCTGACGGACGCGGAGCTGCGGCTGGCCCATCTGGTGGGACAGGGGGCGAGCAACCAGGAGGCGGCGGCCAAGCTGTATCTGAGCGTGAAGACGGTCGAGGCGCGCCTCACCCGGATCTACCAGAAGCTGGACGTCCGCTCGCGGGCGCAGCTGGCGACCGCGCTCCGCGGCTGACGCGCGTCGGAGGGCCGACCGTCACACGGTGAACGGCTTCTGGCCCAGGAACTCGGACGTGGGGCTTCCCGTCGTGTAGAGGTTCGGGCTCTGCGAGGCGGGCAGCTTGCCCTGGATCGCGCGGTGGAAGGGCCGGTATCCGCCGCGGAAGGCGCCCTCGTCCCAGACGCCGAGCAGCGCCTCGGTGAAGGCTCCGTTGACCGGGCCGTCGGAGGCGACCTGATTGTCCTGGCAGGCCGAGATGAGGATCGCGGGCGGTCCCGCCGTCTCTCCGTCGGGGGACGCCTTCCGGAGGGAGCGCTGCAGCTCCTCGAAGAACTCCCGGTCCCGCTCGAAGATCTCCTGCTGCTTCGGTACGGGCATCAGCCGGACGCCGGTCTCGGGAAGGGATGCGCCGGGCAGCTCGATGGCGCTGCCGCTGTGGCAGCAGTCGAGCAGGGCGAAGATCCGGACGCCGTCGGCGAAGCCCCTGAACTCCTGGTGCAGCTCGTCGTCGAGGAACTGCCGGTCGTACAGGACGAGGGTCTCGTCGAGCTGGTCCGGTTCGTCGTCAGGCCCGGTGACGTCGGGCATCTGTCCGCCGTGCCCCGAGTAGGTGAAGAGCAGGATGTCGTCGGGGGCGAGCTTGGCCGCCGCCTGGCGCAGCGCGGCGGTGACGTTGTCGACGGTGCAGTCGGCGGTGAGCAGGACGGTGTCGGAGAAGCCCGCGGCGCGGGCGATCCTGGCCATGTCGTGGGCATCGTTCTCGCAGGCCACGAGGGCGCCGTCCCAGCCGTCGTAGGCGTCGGGGTCGACCTTGTTGAGGCCTATGTGGATGGACAGTCCGGCTGGCATGGGGTGCCTCCTTGGGGGGTGAGGGAGGGAGGCTCCGGGGGCGGCTGATCGAGTGGCCTGCGGCCCGGTGCCGAGCGCGACCCTTCATGCGCGGTACTTACATCGTATGAAACAGACCGATCCCCCGTCCTCTCCACCGCCTCCCCGTGCGGGTGGACCCCGCCGAGACTCGCTCGCCGACCGGACCGGATACGACGAGAAGTTCCTCGGTCCCGTCGTGCCGCTCCCCCTGCCCGTCCGCTCCTCGGTGGAGACGTTGACGCTGCCGTACACCCACTTCACCGTGGTCTTCCGGCCGGACCGCCGGCTCGCCGCCTCGACCGCGGTCTGCATCGAGGGCGCGCAACTGGCCGAGGACGTACCCCGGGACGACGTATGGGAGTTCGATCCGCGGCTGCCCGAGGAGCATCAGGCCGGCAACGACATCTACCGGAACAACAGTCTGGACCGCGGGCATCTGGTGCGCCGGCTCGATCCGGTGTGGGGCACGCCGGCGGTGGCGGGCCGGGCCAACACCGACACGTTCCACTACACGAACGCCGCCCCGCAGTCGGACGTCTTCAACCAGGGAAAGCAGCTCTGGCAGGGCCTGGAGAACTATCTGCTCGACCATGCGGCCGAGTTCGACCGGAGGCTGACGGTGCTCACCGGTCCGGTGCTGCACGACTCGGACCCGCCCTACCGGGGTGTGCAGGTGCCGCTGCGCTTCTGGAAGGTGGCCGCGTTCATGCAGGACGGGGCGCTGGCCTCGACCGCGTACGTCCTCGACCAGAGTCCCGATCTGAGCCGGGACGCCGAGCGCGCGCTCGCCGGGGCGAAAGCGGGCGCGCCGCCGCCGCTCGGCCCGTTCCGGACGTACCAGGTGCCGGTCTCGGACGTCGCGGAGATCACCGAGCTGGAGTTCGGGCCGCTGCCCGACGTCGATCTGATGCCGGCGACGCGGGCGCCGGAGGACCGCTGGCGGCGTCTCGAGTCGTTCGACGACATCTCCATGCAGGGCTGACCCGGCCGCCGCTCCGTCGGCGGATCGCCCGTTTGCCACGGTCCCTGCCTGGTGAAACGATTGTTCTGGCAGGTTTCAGTCAGTCAGTCAGTCCGTCCCCGGCTTACCGGAGGGACGGCCGGGCAGGTGCCGTATGCCGCTCAGCGAAACGGAATGGGGACTCGTCACGAGCTGGGTGCGGGAGTACCTTCTCGACACCCCCGATCCCCTCGCCCGACTGCGGCACAGCGGTCTCTCGCAGGACTTCGTCGCGGATCTGGAGCTCACTCCGGACCGCGACGAGAACGCGCGGCTGGTCGTCAGGGCGGCGCGCCGGGACGTCGCCCACCAGCGTCGGCTGCTCGACGTGCTGGCCGGACTCGACGGCCTCACCGGGGCGGGCAACGCCGAGGCGAGGATCCTGCTGACGCGACTGCGGGAGGACGAGGCGGTGCTGCACTCCGCCGAGGACCCCTTCCGCACCCTCGTCCTCGCCAACGGGACCGAGGTGTTCATCGACCGTCACGAGCTGCGCGAGAAGCTCCGCGCCTTCGTCGCCGACCCGGAGCAGACGGTCCTGGTCGTGGACGGCGAGCCCGACAGCGGGCGCTCGTACTCGTACCACCTCATCAGGCATCTGGGACAGCACTGCGGCTTCCGTCCGGTACGGGTCACGCTCTCGCGCACCTCGACGGCCGCGCGCCTGGTGGAGCGGCTCGACGACTTCGTGGCGCCTCCCGGTGCGGACCGAATGCCGTTGAATCCCACACAGTTGAACGATCCACTGCCCGCGATCGACGACGCGGTGCACCGGATCGTCAGCCGGGCGACCGCGGCGGAGGAGCAGTTCTGGCTGGTCCTCGACGAGTGCGACAAGCTCGATCCGAACGCGGACGTCTGGGACTGCATCGGCAAACTGGCGCTCGCCGTCTATGAGCACACACCGGTACGGAAGGCGGCCGTGCCCCGCCTCGTGCTGCTCGGCTACTCCCCCACGATGCGTCAACTCCCTTACGACATACGCAAGAACGAGTGCCGCGACACGGCCCGTGCGGTCGGGGAGGACGATCTGCGGGAGTTCTTCCGGGAGTTCTTCACCCAGGAGCGCCCCGCGTCGGACGCCACCGCGATACCGGCCCTGGTGGACGTGGCGGTGACCGAGGTCCTCCGGGCGGTCGACACGCCCGGCTCCGTCGACAGTTACATGCGCCGGGTGTGCACGGCGGTGGAGGAGACGGTACGGCTCTCCCGCTCGCTCACCCCCGGCGGCGACCTCACCGGGGTGCTCCACCGGGCCATGCGGGACACGACCGGGTCGCCGCCGCCCGCACCCCCCGAACTGCGCACCGCCTACCGGGAGGCGGCCTGCCTGCTCGACGCGTTCGACCCCACCCGGCTGCGGCTGCCCGACGAGAGCCGGGCCACCGGGCGGGCCGCCCTGGCCCTCGTCGACGACTGCACCGCCCTGCCCTCGCATCCGTCCCCGTCCTGGACCCTGAAGCCGGAGATCCGGGAGCTGGCGCTGAGCGGACTCGCGGGCCCGGAGGCAGCCCGGCGCGCCCTGGAGGCCAACATCGGACTCGTCCCGGAAGGGCCGGGCCCCGAGCGCGCCGCGCTCGCCCTCCTGTCCGGGGTCGCACCAGGTCTGTCCCCGGCCGCTCCGGACGTGTCCCCGGCCGCTCCGGACGTGTCCCCGAACGCTCCGAACGTGTCTCCGGGCGCTCCGGACCCGTCGAGCGCGGCACCCGCCCCGTCCGGCGCCGCAACCGGCGTGTCCGCGGCGGTCGCTCCTGAGCCGTACCGCCCCGCTCCCGACAGGTCCGGGACGGCGCCCGGCCTCTCCGCCGTCGCTCCGGACGTGTCAGCCGAGCCTCCCGCGGTGTCCGCGGTCGCTCGGGAACTGTCCGGGGCGCCTTCGGGCCTGTCCGGCGCGGCGTCCGGCCCGCGTGACACCCCTGCCGACGCGCCCGCGGTCGCTGCCGACCCGTACGGCTCCCCTCCCGCCCCCGGCCGGCCGCACGACGTCGAAGCGCTCGCGGACACGCTTCAGGCCGTGCTGTGGCTGAGCCGGGTCCCCGGCACCACCGGCCTGCCCGACGTCGACGACATACAGCACCGGCTGGAGCGGGCGCGTCTGCTCCAGCCGCTGGAGCGGCTGATCCAGGACACCGTCCACGGGCGGCAGCGCGAACTCGACTCCCTGCGCGCCTACATCGCCCTGCCCGCCGAGCCGGCGGAGCCACCCGTCCTCATCCACGGCGTGGGCGGCGTCGGCAAGAGCACGCTGCTCGCCAAGTTCCTCGTGGAGAGCCTCCGCGATGCGTCCGCCGGATTCCCCTTCGTCTTCGTCGACTTCGAGCGGCCGACGCTCTCCATCCACGAACCCGCCACCATGATCGCCGAGTTCGCCCGCCAGCTCGGCATCCAGTACCCCCGCCACCGTGCCGCGTTCGACGCGCTCGCGGACGAGTGCGAGGAGACCGCGGCCTCCCAGCGGGGCGAACGGAACCAGATGGACGAGCTGTTCCAGCTGTCCACCACCCGCGCGACCCTCGGCCGCGACTACTCCGCCGGGTTCCACTCCCGGGCCAGCGCCCGCGAACAGGAGCTCGCACGGCAGGTCGCCGAACTCGTCGCCGAGGCCGTGCGCGGCCCGGCGGGCACCGTGGACCCCCCGCTGGTGATCGCCCTCGACTCCTTCGAGGAGGCGCAGTACCGGGGTTCGCCGGTCATCGGCCGCATGTGGGCGATCTGGACCGCCCTGCGCGCCGCCTATCCCCGGCTGCGGTACATCGTCTCCGGGCGGGCCCCCATCGACCACCCCGCCAGGGTCCTCACCCCCCGCACCATGGAACTCGGCGAACTGGACCAGCAGGCCGCCGTGGACCTGCTGATGGCCTCCGGCGTGGAGGACGAGGCGGTCGCCCAGGACCTCGCCGACCGGGTCGGCGGCCATCCGCTCAGCCTGAAGCTGGCGGCACGTACCGCCGTGATCCTGGGAGCGCGGTCCGAGTCGCTCGGCGACCTCCTGTCGAGCCTGCCCTCGCGCAAGCGCTGGTTCCACCACCAGGTCGACCAGATGCTCATCCAGGGCACGCTGTACGACCGCATCCTCAAGCACATCGCGGACGACGCGGTCCGCACCCTGGTCCAGGCGGGTCTGGCCCTGCGGGTCATCACCCCGGACCTGATCCAGGACGTCCTCGCCGAGCCCGCCGGGCTTCACGTCTCCTCGCCCCAGGAGGCCCGCTCCCTCTTCGGACGGCTGGTCTCGCGGGCCGACCTGATGGAGTCGGCGGGGCCGCAGGCCGTACGGCACCGCATGGACCTGCGCTCGATCATGCTGCGGCTGTCCGACAGCGCGCGTACGGATCTGATGCGGGCCGTCGACCACCGCGCGGTGGAGTTCTACTCCGCCCGCGAAGGCCCCGTCGCTCGCGCGGAGGAGATCTACCACCGGCTCCGTCTCGGCCAGAACCCCCGTGCGGTGGAACGGCGTTGGGAGTCGGGCGTCTCCGGACACCTGGTCGGAGCGGACCGGGACATGCCCGCCCGTTCGGCCGCCTTCCTGCTCGGGAAGATCGGCGGACACGTGCCGGACCGGATCATGGCCGAGGCCGACCAGGAGGACTGGGAGCGGATCGCCGCCCGGGAGGTGGAGGACCTGCTCACGCAGGGGTACGTGGAGGCCGCGTCGGAGCGGCTGGCGGAGCGCCGGCCCTGGACGCCGTGCACCAGGCTGCACGGGCTCCTGGTGGAGACGCTGGCCAGATCCGGACGGCTGGCCGAGGCACGGCAGACGGCCGAGGCGGCCGTGGACCGGGCAGAGGAGGCCGGGTGCTCGGAGACGCAGCTGGAGCTGCTCCAGGTCTCGGCCCGTCTCGCCCAGGACGAAGGCGACTTCGCGGACGCCGACCGCGATCTGCAGGAGGCGGAGGACCTGGCGGCCGGCCTCGGCCTCGCCCATGAGTCGATGGGCGTCCTGGTGGCCAGGTCGCGGCTGGCGGTGCTCTCCGACGAGGGTTCCGCCGAGACGGACGCCCGCCTCGCCGGCGCCCTGCGCGGGATGCCGGACGCGGAACTGGCCCGGCAGCCGGCCCTGGCCCGGGCCGCGGCCGCCACGGCGTCCCGGGTCGATCCGCAGCTCCTGGAGCACACCCTGCGGCTCGTGGGTCTCCCGGCCGACGACGAGGCGGTGGTCGACGCCCTCGCCCGCTGGATCGAGACCGCCATGATCGACGAGCCCCAGCTGCGCGAACCCCTGACGCGGATCCTGGAATCGGCGGCGGGAGGCTCGCCCCAGGAGCCCTCGGCCGGTGGTGCGGTGCCCCGCGCCGTGGGCTCGCCGGACCTTCCCTCGCCCGGCGGGCCGTACGCGACGGTGGAGCAGGCCCTGTGGGAGGCGCACCGGCGCGGCACACTGGACAGCCTGGCGTGGCGGGCGCTCATGCTCCGCGACCGGAGCGGCGATCTGGTCGAGGGGGTGGCGGCCGCCATGGACGCGGGTTCCCCTGCACGCGGCCCGCTCACGGAACCCGGCACGGGCGGCGGGAGCGGTCCGGGGCTGTGGTCGCAGCTGCCGCCGGGCGCGGCCGAAGCGGCGGTGCGCACGGATCCGTACCTCTCCGCAGAGGACGTCGTACGGGTTCGCAACGCCGCACTGGAGGCGGGGCTCGCCGAGAACACCGTACGGCCGCTGCTCTTCGCGGGCACGACCGCGCACTTCCGGGCGAGCCTGCCCACGATGGACACCCCGCTGCGGCAGCTCCACTCCGACCTGCACACGATGAACCAGGTGGAGCGGCTGATCGACGGGACGGTGCCGCTGGAGATCTGGCTGCGCAACGCCATCGCCCAGACCGTCGAGGCGGGGCCGCTGACCGTGCTCCAGCGCGCGCTGGACGACGTGGCGCGCGACGCCGCCGGGGAGCCGGACCTGCCGCCGGAGATGATGCCCGGCGAGACCAAGGAGGAGATCATCTTCCGGGACGACACCGTGCCGTTCGAGTTCCTGCACGGTGGCGTCCTGGCCGGCGCCTCGGTCGCGCGCCTGAAGGTCCCGCCGTACGAGTCCGGCCGTCCCCAGCAGCCCGCCTACCCGCATGCGGGTACCGGCTGGATCATCGCGCCGGGGCTGCTGATCACCAACCATCATGTGGTGAACGCCCGTACCCGCTCGCCCGGTTCACGGCCGCAGGTGGCCGAGGAGGATCTCCGGCTCCAGGTGGCCAACTCCCGTTCGCGCTTCGACTACGGCGCCGACGAGTCGGAGACCGAGGAGGTGACGGCGGGCGCCCTGCTCGCATGGGACGAGGCGCTCGACTTCGCGGTCCTGCGGCTCTCGGAAGGGCTCCCGCCCCGGCCGATTCTGCGGATCGCGACCGCGCCGCTGTTGTTGAACGGTACGGAACCGGTCGCGGTGAACATCATCCAGCACCCCGGCGGACAGCCCAAGCGGGTCGCGCTGCGCAACAACCTGGTCTTCCAGGCGGACGAGCGCGACGTCCGCTACTTCACCGACACCCGCAGCGGTTCCTCCGGTTCACCGGTCTTCACCGACGACTGGACGGTGGTGGCGCTCCATCGCGGCACCCGCCGGATGGAGGAGGTCGACTTCCAGGGCAGGAAGACGGCGTTCGTGAACGTCGGCACGCAGATGAGCCGGATTCTGGCCCATCTGCGAGAGAACAGCGTGGAGTTGTACGAGGAGATCACCCGAGCGCAGTCGGCCACGGTCCCACGGGACCACGAGTGGGCCGCGTGAGAACTGCCGTATGAGGCTTGCCTCGTGAGGAACTGAGGAGGAGGTGGCGGGAGATGGGGTACGGATCACCGGTCGCGACCGAGCCCGAGCGGGTCTTCGACGATCTGCGGGGCGTCGCCGCACGGGTGCGCGGGCACCTGGAGGCGGAGATCTCCGAGTCGGTGGAGGAGCTGCCGCCGGACGAGGCTCCGGCGGGCCAGATCTCCCGCTTCGCGCAGGAGGAACGGGCCCGGGTCCTGGAGGCCGGTGTCACCGGTCTGGAGAAGCTGGCCGGTGGCCGCGCGGACGAGATCGACGAGGACGAGTACTTCGGTGTGGAGGCGATCGTCCTCCTGGAGGGCCGGCCCGCGATCCTGGTACAGGGGCAGGACTTCGCGGCGCAGGACGGCGACTGGTCCGTGCTCGACGCCGGCCGGGCGGCGATCCGCGACTCGATCGCGCGCGTGGGCCGCGTCGAGGTGACCGGCCACCCGAGCCTGGACTGGGTCGGGACGGCCTTCCTGGTCGGTCCGCGGACGGTGATGACCAACCGGCACGTGGCCGTGGAGTTCAGCCGCGCCGAGGGCGCCGGCTGGTCCTTCCAGCAGGGCATGTCCGCGCGCGTCGACCCGGGCGAGGAGCTGTCCGCGACCCCGGAGCCGGTCGGCGGCCCGCCCCCGTACGAGATCACCGAGGTGATCGGGATCCACCCGGACGTCGACATGGCGCTGCTCCGGGTCGCCCCGCCCGACGGAGGCGCGCTCCCCACCCCGCTCGCGGTCGCCGCCGACGCACCCGCGAACGTTCCCGGCCGACCGGTGTACGTGATCGGCTACCCGGCCTGGGACGGCCGCCGCAACGAACCCGAGTCGATGCGCCGGATCTTCATGGACGTCTACAACGTGAAGCGGCTCCAGCCGGGCACGGCGACGGAGTTCACCCCCGGCGGTCAGGTGATGAAGCACGACTGCTCGACCCTGGGCGGCAACAGCGGCTCCCCGGTCTTCGACCTGACGGACCACCGCGTCCTCGGCCTGCACTTCGGCGGCCGCTACCGCCTCGGCAACTTCGCCGTACCGCTCTGGGAGCTGGTCGACGATCCCCTGCTGGCCCGGGCGGACGTCAACTGGGTCTGAAACGCGCCCCCGCACGATCTGCCGCGACTCGACACAAGCCCGTCGCAGCCACCCGGCGAATCCCCACAGGAGCCTCACACAGGCTGCGCACAGCCTTTCGAGGGCTTCGTTAGCGTTGCGTGGCGCTCGATCCCGTTCGCGAACGCGACCGAACCGCGGCCCGGTGGGGCCGGCGGCATGTCAACTCAGGAAGACCCGAGATGGACTACTGCTCCTCGTGTCGCCGGCATCTCAACGGCGCCCTGGTGTGCCCCGGGTGCGGCGCCTACGCCCCGGACATCGCCCCGATCACCGACCACGGCCGCTTCGTCCCGGCCTCGACCACGGCGGCGGTGGGTGGCGACCGCGACGAGGGCTCGTGGCAGGACCCGTCCGGGGATCCCATGGGTGAACTGCCCTCGTCCGAAGGGCGGGCGGCGCGGCGCCGCCAGCGCGCACGCTGGCGCAAGAGCAGGCGCCGGGCCGTGGTGGCGACCGCGTTCGCCCTGGTGGGCGGCGGCCTGACCGTATCCGCGATGGACCGGCAGGGCGGCGAGCGGGCACAGGCGGCCACGGCGCCGGAGGACCCGGGCACGGACATCGGCGAGGAGGCGGCACAGTACCCGCTCCCCACGTCGATACCGCCCGCGCCGCAGGACACCGCGCCCACCCCTTCCACACAGCCGGCCGCACCCGACCTCCCGCGGCAACAGCACAGCACGGCCTCCCTCCGCACCACTCCGCCGAACAGCCTGCCGGAGACCGCCTCCGCACCTCCCACGGCGGCGAAGCCGGCCACACAGCGGCGGAGCGGCTCCCCGGACACCGGCCCCTCGGACGCGAGCCCCGCGCAGACGCAAGCGCCCGCGGCCCCGGACGCGACCGACGGCTCCGGCGACGCCGCGGCGGACTCGGGAGCGTCGCAGCCGAGCGCCGCGCCGACCACGCCGGCGGCTCCGGCGGCGACGAGGCCGTCGGAGCTCTGCCTGCTCGTGGTGTGCCTGAACCTCTAGCCCTCGCGCCCCGGGCGCGGTGTCAGAGCAGGTCGGCCGCCCGGACGGCGGTGTCGTCGAGGAAGCCGCCCGACTGGTGCTGCCACAGCTTCGCGTAGGCGCCGTCCGTCGCGAGCAGTTCCTGGTGCGTGCCCTGCTCGACGATCCGGCCCCGGTCGAGGACGACCAGCTGGTCCATGGTGGCGACCGTGCTCAGACGGTGTGCCACCACGAACGCCGTGCGGCCCTCCATGAGCCGCCACAGCGCGTCCTGGACGAGGAGCTCGCTCTCCGAGTCCAGCGCGCTGGTCGCCTCGTCCAGGAGCAGGATCGGCGCGTCCCGCAGGATCGCCCTGGCGAGGGCGACGCGTTGGCGCTGCCCGCCGGACAGCTTCACGCCACGTTCGCCGACCATGGTGTCGAAGCCCTCCGGAAGCGCGTCGGCGAACTCGGTCACGTGCGCCGCCTCGGCCGCTCGGCGGATATCGGCGTCGGTGGCGTCCGGCCGGGCGAAGGCGATGTTGTCCCGCAGGGTGCGGTGGAACATGGCCGGATCCTGCGGCACATAGGCGATCAGACTGCGCAGGTCGGCCTGGCACAGTCTGCTGATGTCCTGTCCGCCGATCAGGATGCGGCCGGCGTCGATGTCCGTCATCCGCAGCAGCAGCCGGGTGAGCGTGGTCTTGCCCCCGCCGGAGCGGCCGACGAGTCCGACCTTGGCCCCGCCGGGGACGGCGAGGTCGAGACCCTCGAAGAGCGGCTGTGCCCCCGCGTGGGAGAAGGTCACCTGCTCGAACCGCACGTCGACGGACTTCTCCGACTGCAGCGGCTCCGGATGCACCGGGTCGAGCACGGTCGACGGCGTCAGCAGCAGTTCGGTGAACTGCGCCGCCTCCGTCATCGAGCTCTCCATACGGCGGTAGATCTGGTTGAACTCGAACATGATCCGCGTCGCGTTCGCGTAGTAGGTGAAGGTGACGATGATCGCCTCCACGCCGTGGTTCCCCGCGCCGAGAGCGATGGCGAGCAGCAGACCGAGCGTGTTGGTCAGTACGGACATCGGCGCGACCAGGGTGTCGATGCGCAGGTTGCCGTAGTCCCACGAACGCAGCGTGAGGCGCCGCGACTCCGCGACGCGGGACCGGTGTTCGGCGGCCTCACGCTCCTCGGCGGCGAACGCCCGGACCGTGTCCATGTTCATCAGGCTGTCCGCGACGTGACCCGACACCCGGGCGATCGCCTCCTCCCGCTGGGCGACGAGCGCCTGACGGCGGCGGATCAGGGGCGTCACGCACAGCGCCGCCAGTGTGATCATCGCCAGGAGGCCGACCACGAGCAGCGGCTCGTACTGCCACAGCACCACCGAGGCGAAGACCAGCGGCACGAAGCTGCCCATGACCGAGAACGTCAGCGTGTCGACGAACTCCTCGAAGCGGGAGGCGAAGCTCAGCACCCGCTTGGTCAGCGATCCGGCGAAGTTGTCGTGGAAGAACGCGGCGTCCTTGGCGAAGAGTTCGTCCATGCCGATGACGTACAGCTGCTCGATGCCACGGGCGTCGAGACGGTTCAGACAGTGCAGCCCGATGCGCCAGAGCAGCTCGGCGAGGAGCAGCACACCGGCGAAGCCGAGGACGTACGGCAGCATCGAACCGATGCCGGTGCGGCCGCCGCCGACGATCCGGCCGACGAGCTTCGCGACGACCAGCGGCGCGATGTAGAAGATTCCGATGTTGCCCAGTGCGGGGAGCAGCATGGCGGGCAGCGTCAGCCATCGGAGGCGGGCCAACTCCCGCCCGTAGTAACGAAGTGCGAGGAGCACCGGACCTTTGCCCGGTGAACCTTTGCGCGATTCAGGCAATCCCATCCCAACCCTGCTTTGTCGGACCTGTAGGACAGGATCCGCAGTGTCCCGTGAGGGCACCCGCGCGGTCCAAGCGTTTTTTCTAGCCATCCACCGTCGCGGGAGTGGGGCCGTCGGGGCGGACCGTGATGCCGTACACCGTCCTGGTCGGGGTGGAGCGGAAGCGCGGGGTGTGGGCGGGCAGCAGGTGTTCGAGGAGGACGGTGGACTCGCGGAGGGCGAACTGCAGGCCGAGACAGGCCCGGGGCCCGATGCCGAACGGCAGGTAGCTTCCCGGGGCATCGGGGCGCCTGCCGGGGGTGGTGAAGCGCGCCGGGTCGAACAGCTCGGGGTCTTCCCAGAGTCCGGGGTCCCGGTGCGTGAGGTAGGGGCAGACGAACAGGTCGGTGCCGGCCTCGATCTCGTATCCGGCGAGGAGGTCGTCCTCCGCCGCGCAGCGCGGCAGCATCCATGCGGACGGGTACAGGCGCAGGGTTTCGCTGACGAGCGCCTGGACGGCCTGCCGCCGTTCGGGTGAACCGTCGGCGCCCGCGGCGAGTGCCTGCTCCCGCGCGTGCGGGTATCGGTCAAGCAGAAGGTAGAGCCAGGTCAGCGTGGTGGCGGTGGTCTCGTGACCGGCGACGAGGAGGGTGACGAGCTCGTCGCGGATCAGCCGGTCGGTGTACTCGGGGCGCGTTCCGGCCGCCTCGACGAGGAGGTGGAGCAGGCCGGGGCCGTCGGGTCCGGCCTCGCCGTCGCGGGCGGCGGCGATG
Source organism: Streptomyces sp. NPDC056527 (assembly GCF_042794475.1). NCBI lineage: Bacteria > Bacillati > Actinomycetota > Actinomycetes > Kitasatosporales > Streptomycetaceae > Streptomyces > Streptomyces sp. NPDC056527. The sequence goes on along the minus strand of NZ_JBHTTQ010000012.1, from coordinate 78,456 downwards.
GCGCGGCTCGCCACGGCGTCGATCCTCGCGAGCTCGTCGGCGACGGCGCCCTGAGCCGCGGCGGTGTCGGCGGGCAGGCTGGGCAGCGCGGCCACCACGGCGGGTACGGCGGCCAGTTCGCGCTCCGTACCGGGGTCGAGGGGATGGCCGGTCAGGGACCGCCAGATGGTGTCCAGGGCGAAGCGGCGCATCTCTTCGCCGAGGTCGAAGACCTGCCCGGTACGGGCGTACGCGTCCCAGCGCGCCGCGGCGGTCCGGGCTGCGTCGGTGATCCGCTGCTCGTAGCGGCGCATTCCCCGGCCGGTGAACTGGGCCTGCAGCAGTCGTCGTTGGCGCTGCCAGGCGTCGCCCGTCGCGGCCAGGACACCGTCGCCGATGAGCAGTCGGGCGCGGTGCGAGCGTTTCACGTACCGGTCGGGACGGAGCGCGAGCACGTGCTGCACGGCCTCGGGGGCGGTGATCAGGACGGTGGGGCGGGGGCCGAGCCGGAACGCGGCGACGCCGCCGAGGCGTTCGCGCGCCTCGACGAAGAGGTCGACGAGTTCCCCGCCCCCGGCCTGCCACTTCGCGACCAGGGCGGGATCCAGTTCGGGTACCTGGCGAGCCGGGGAGGGAGGGCTCGGGAGGGAGGACGGGCGGGCGGGGGTGGCCACGGTCTGCTCCTGTTCGGCGACGGCGCGTCGTCACGCACTGTAGGGGTGCGGGCGCGGGAGGCGACAGACCGCCTCGGCGCCTGCGCGCGGGCTCCGGGCTCTGGCACCGGCCGTGCCGAAGGGGCCGGGTCCCGGCGGGCCCGACCCCTTCGGTCAGCGGTGCGGCGGTCCGTCAGACGCGGTCGGCCGCGATCAGGACGTACTGGAACGAGCCGTCCTTGTACGAGTTGATGAACGCCTCCTCGATGCCGGTGACCAGGGAGGAGGTGGCGCGCAGCTCCCAGTACGGAAGCGTCGCGGGGGTCAGGTCGACGACGGCCTGCGGGACGAGACGGTTGTCGGCCATCGCGCGCAGGTACTCACGACGGGAGTGGATGTTGCACTCGAAGTGCGCGTTGATCTGGGAGACCCACTTCGAGGGCTGGCCGTACCGCGGGTTCCAGCAGCCGGTGATGGTCACATAGCGTCCGCCGACCTCGAGGACACGGGAGTGCTCGGCGAAGAGGTCCTCCAGGTCGACGTACATGCTCGACTCGTTGTTCCACGAGGCGGCGGCCTGGCCGGTCTCGAAAGGCGTGTCGAGCATGTTGCACACGCGGGCGTTCACATGGTCCTTGATGCCGAGTTCCTCGGCGCGCCGGTTGGCGAACTCGGCCTGCTTGGCCGACAGCGTGACGCCCTCGACCTTGGACCCGAATCGCTGATGCGCCATGACCATCGAGCCGCCCCGGCCACAGCCGGCGTCGACGAGCGTGTCCTCGCTCCCGATGGAGCCGAGGTGGTCCAGGAGGACCTCGGCCTGCGCCGACTCCAGACGGTGGAGCTCGGCGATCAGCTTCTTCTCGTACTCGCTGTCCTCGACGTCCCCGAGGGCGGTGTGGTCGACGTCGCCGATGCCGTAGTGGTGGTGGTAAAGGCCGTCCACATCGCCGAGGCGCAGGTTCACCGGCCTGGCCTCGTTGTTCCAGTAACGGGCGATGTCACTCTGATAGGGCGTCGCCGGTCCCGGGACGAAGGCGGAGGTGCCGTTGACGGTGGTGAAGTCGGTGCTGGTCACAGATGATTCCGTTCTTACCAGAAATCGGGCAGGCTGTATCGATAGGTGTTGGTCTGGTGCCAGTAGTGGTTGCCGTCGACCCACACGGCGACTCCGCGCAGGAAGCGCAGCACGCTCGGGACGGGGCAGGCGGCGGCCAGGGCGGCGGCTTCGGCTTCGAAGCCGTGCATGAGGTCGTTGTGGACCTCGACCGCCTTCAGGTACGCCTCCCGCTCGGAGAGCTCCTCGCGTTCGGCGAGCACCACGGGCAGGTTCAGGTGCCGGCCGGGGCTGGCGAGTTCCTTGGTGTACGAGTACAGGTCGTTGACGATGGTGGTGGCGTTGCCGGCGAGCGCGAGGACGCGCTGCATGGCCGGCTGCGCGTGGAGGTCCGCGGGCAGTTCGTAGCCGCCGACGGTGTCCGTGATGGTGGGGCAGGGGCGGAAGTTGTTGAACTGCCGCATCGCCAGGTACTCCCACACCTCGGGCACGTGGTCCGTCTGGGCCCAGGCGCCTTCGGCGAGGTATCCCATGTGCAGCCGGGCCATGTCGTGCCGGAACCGGTCCGCCTGGGAGGGGGTGGACTGCTGGACGAAGTACTCCATGGCGGAGCGGTAGGCGCGCCGAGGGGCGTCCGCGTGGAGCGACTCCTCCCACCGCGGCTGGTACTCCTTCGTCGTGTGCAAGGGGTCGAGGGCGGTGTGCGCGAGCAGCAGGCGCCCGCCGAGGCCGATGGGCGAGCCGCCGTGGTCCTCGCAGTAGCAGTCGTCGACCGCGTTCTCGGCGACCATCAGCCGAGTGGCGATCATCAGGTGCTCGACGGTCGGGGCGTCGGGATGGCAGGCGACCATGTAGCGGCCGACGGAGAAGCCGTCGAACTCGCCTTCCCAGTCGTCGGGGTACAGATCGACCTCGTCCAGTGCCCAGGCCTTGATCCTGCGGCTGACCTCCTCCACGCGCACCGGGTCCGGCTCCGGGACGGGGTGGTGGTACAGGCCCGGGATCGGCGTGCCTTCCACCGGAGCCTCGGGCGCCGGTGGCGCCGTAGGCTCCTCGCGCCGCCCCAGATACAGGCTCGACGTGCCCAGACCGGTGGGGCCGCGAAGGATCCGGTCCAACTCGGGGGTGGGTGAGGCGGGTGGGGTGACGACGTCGGCGGCGGCCTCGGCTTCGACGGCGGCCCCGGCCTCTGCGACGGGTCCGAGACCGGTGGCCAGGGTGCGGGCGTGTTCGATGATGTGGGCCCCGAAGCCGGTGGCGGCGGCAGGCAGGCTCGACTGCAGAGGGGACAGCCCCGGATCGGGCATCCGTAGCTCCTTGGTGAGGTGGGTGGGGGGTGCCCGGGGCACGGGCCGCTCGCCCTGCCCCGGTTCCCGGTCCGGGCCGTCGCGGCACGCGGACGGGTGCTCTAGTCGTGCCTGCGGGCGATCTGCACGTTCTCCAGCACGCCGAGCGCGTTGGGCACGAGGATGGCTGCCGAGTAGTAGGTGGTGACCAGGTACGAGATGATCGACCGCTCGTCGATGCCCATGAAGCGCACCGACAGGCCCGGCTCGTACTCCTCCGGAAGCCCGGTCTGGCGCAGGCCGATGACGCCCTGGTTGTCCTCACCGGTTCGCATGGCGAGGATCGAGCTCGTGTTCTCCCGGCTGATGGGGATCTTGTTGCAGGGCAGGATCGGCACCCCGCGCCAGGCCAGGACCTGCTGCCCGTCGAGGTCGACGTTGTCCGGGTAGATCCCGCGGGCGTTGAGCTCGCGCCCGATGGCCGCGATGGTCCGGGGGTGGGCGAGGAAGAGCTTGGTGCCGCGACGGCGGCAGAGCAGCTCGTCGAGGTCGTCCGGGGTGGGCGGGCCGGAGTGGGGCTGGATCCGCTGCTTGAAGTCGGCGTTGTGGAGCAGACCGAACTCCCGGTTGTTGATCAGCTCGTGCTCCTGGCGCTCGCGCAGCGCCTCGATGGTGAGCCTGAGCTGCTCCTCGGTCTGGTTCATCGGCCCGTTGTAGAGGTCGGCGACCCTCGTGTGGACCTTCAGGACCGTCTGGGCGACGGAGAGTTCGTACTCCCGCGGCTTGAGTTCGTAGTCGACGAAGGCGCCGGGCAGCGCGACTTCGCCGACGTGGCCGGCGGACATCGCGATCTCGGCCTCGCCGTGGCGGTTCTGCCGCTGATGGGGCAGTGAGCTGAACCGCTGGATGTGGGCGTGCAGGCTCGGCGCCGTGGACATCACGGCGTCGAAGTCGGCGCGTGTCAGGGTGAGCAGGGTGCCGGCGGTCTCGGCGGTGGCGGTGAAGTCCCACGTGCCCTGGCCGTCCAGGAGGGTGTGGTCACCGAACCGGTCGCCGTCGGCGAGGACGGCGACGGCGACCTCGTCGCCGTACTTGCCGGCGGAGATCTGGTTGATGCGTCCATGGGCGATCAGATGGATCTGTCGGGCGGGCGTACCGCGCTCGACCAGCACCTCGCCCGCGCGGAAGTCGCGCTGGGCGCACCGGTCGGCGAGTGCGGTGAGGACATCCAGGTCGTCGAACCCGCGCAGCAGGGCCAGTTCGCCGAGCTCCCGGGGGATCACCCGGACGTCGGCACCGTCCTGGACGAAGTCGATGCGACCGTCGCCGACCGTGTAGCTCAGCCGCCGGTTCACCCGATAGGCGCCGCCCTTGGTCTCGACCCAGGGGAGCATCCGCAGCAGCCAGCGGGAGGTGATCTCCTGCATCTGCGGAGCGGACTTGGTGGTGGTGGCGAGGTTACGGGCAGCCGCGGTGCCGAGGGACTGCCGACTCGGCTCCTGTTGCGCTTCCGCCCTGGTCTCAACGGTCATCGGGCGAGCTCTCCTTGGCAGGGGGTGGCGATCGGCGTACGCGCGCCGACCACGAAGAGGAAGAAAGGGGGACGAACCTCTGGGAATCCGTCCAGATCCCGGGGAACAGTAACGCCCGGTACGCCCGGCTCGCCCCATGCGGCCTCGGGTATTACCTCAAAACAGTGATCTTGCTCGGCGGGGTGTTTACGGGGCCGAACGACGACATCCGGACCGCTTGGCCGAGAGCACACGCACCCCCCTGCGATCCGGAGCGCTCACTCCTCGGGAGGGACGCAGAGGACCGGGACCGTGGACATGTGGAGGAGCTTGTGGGGGGTCGAACCGAGAAGGGCACCGCGCATCGGGCTCTCGCCCCAGCTCCCGACCACGATGACGCGGGCGGCGTGGCGGTTCGCCGCGTCGATCAGGGCCTGGGCCGGCTTCTCGTCGATCACCTCGACGACGGTCGGTACGCCCGCCCGGTCGGCCTCCGCGACCGCGTGCTCCAGGCCGGTGCGGCCGGCCTGGCGGATGGCCTCGTGGTGGGACGCGTACTCCTCGCCCGTGGGGCCGGGGGCCGCCGCGCCGTAGACCAGGACGAGTCGCTCGTCGAAGGCGGCGGCCACCTCGACCGCGATGCGCAACGCGCGGGCCGCGCCGGGGGATTCGTCGTAGCCCAGGACGACCGTCATCTCAGGACTCCTTGCCGTGGCCGTGGCCGTGGACCAGGTCGGGGTCGACCACGCTCGGGCGCTCCCGCCAGTACGCGGGGGCCCGCAGCCGCCATACGAACATGATGACCACACCGGTGATGGCGATGCCGATGCCGATGACGAGCGGAGGGCCGAGTCCGAACCACGAGGTGCCGCTGTAGGAGTTCTCCGGGTCGGCCATGTCGGAGACCGACCGCACCAGGAGCCAGGTCAGCAGTCCGGCACCGACCAGGGGCCCGAGCCCGATCAGCAGGAAGTTGTGGACGCTCTCGAAGAGATGGCGACGGTAGTAGACGGCGCAGGCCAGGCCCGTGAGCGCGTAGTAGAAGGAGATCAGCAGCGACAGCGCGGTGAGTGAGTCGAAGAGGGCGTTCTCGCTGATCTGGCTCACCACGAGGTACCAGGCGATGGCGATGCCGGCGACCCACCACGTACTGACGTCGGGGGTGCGGAAGCGCGGGCTGATGTGGCTGTAGTGCGCGGGCAGCGCCCGGCGGCGCGCCATGGACAGCGCGGTGCGCGAGGCCGGGATGATGGTGGTCTGGGTCGAGGCGATGGCGGAGGTGGAGACGGCGAGCAGCAGGACCCAGTCCCAGCCGCCGAGTACGTCCCCGGCGAGCTGGGCGAAGATGAACTCCTCCTCGCCGGCGTTCTCCGACAGGAACGTCGGACCGGCGTACGCCACGACCGCGAAGCCCACGGACACGTAGGTCACCAGGAGGATGACGGTCGACCAGAGCCCCGCCTTGCCGGGCGCGCTGGCGGAGTCCTCGACCTCTTCGGTGAGATTGACCGCCGATTCCCAGCCCCAGTAGATGAAGACGCCGAGCAGCAGCCCGCCCGTCAGCGCCGCGCCACCGGCGCCGAACGGATTCAGCCAGCTGAACTCGGGTTCCACCGATGGGTACTTGCTCGTGCCGTTGTAGACGGCGTAGAGCGCCACGCCCACGAAGATCAGCAGGCAGGCGACCTGCGCCAGGATGAGGACGTTCTGCACCTTGGCCGACAGTTCGGTGCCGATGACGCACACGGCCGTCATCACCAGGATGAGCAGCACGGTGAGCAGTTGGCGTACGAAGGTGTTGTCCACCCAGCTGTCGAGGCCGAAGGCGAGCAGGGCGAAGCTGACGGCCACGTCGGCGAGCGAGCCGACGACCAGGACTCCGGTCATCGCGATGGCCCAGCCGCCGAGCCATCCGGCCCAGGGGCCCATGGCACGCGTGACCCAGGAGAAGGTCGTACCGCAGTCCTGGTCCACCTTGTTCAGGTAGTAGAACGCGGATGCGATCAGCAGCATCGGCACGAAGGACGCGAACATCACGCCCGGCGCGTAGATGCCGGCCAGCGCGACGATGGGGCCGATGACGGCCGCGAGCGAGTATGCGGGGGAGGTGGAGTTGAGCCCGATGACGAGCGCATCGACGAAACCGATCGCGTTGGCCTTCAGACCCACGGGGCGCCCTGTGGGCGCGGCATCCTCGGCGGCCATGTTCCCTCGCTCCCGACGAGCCGGCCAGAACGGCGAGACCGACGCCTTCATCGTAGGGAGGCTCCACCCGACGTGCATGTGCAGACCGCCGCACGGGTCACTGCTCGCGCATCCCCCATGGCGCCTGGTACTCCGTGAGGAGGTCGAGGAAGGGTTGCGGTGGCATCGCCTCGGGGCCGAGTACGCCACGGCCCTGCCAGGCCCCGGTCGCGACGAGTTCGAGAGCGGCCACGGGATTGATCGCGGTCTGCCACACGACGGCCTGGGAGCCGTACTCACGCATCGACCACTGGTTGTCGACCACGTGGTAGAGGTACACCTCCCGGGGCCGTCCGTCCTTGGTCCCCTTCACCCACGTGCCCGCGCACGTCTTGCCGTGCATCCGGTCGCCCAGGGTCGCCGGGTCGGGCAGACAGGCGGCGACGACGTTCCGCGGCGAGACCGCGACCCTGCCCGAGGCACCCTCCACGCTCACCGGATCCGTGCGGTCGAGACCGAGTTTGTGAAGGGTGCGCAGGACGCCGATGAACTCGTCGCCGAGTCCGTACTTGAAGGTGACCCGACGGGCCTTCAGCCACCGTGGGACCAGCAGCACCTCTTCGTGCTCGACGTTCACGCACTCCACCGGCCCGATGCCCTCCGGGAAGTCGAAGACCTCCGGCTCGCTGAAGGGCGCGGTGGTGAACCAGCCCCGCCCCTCCTCGTAGACGACGGGCGGGTTCAGGCACTCCTCGATCGTCGTCCAGATGCTGAAGGACGGGGCGAAATCGTATCCGTCGACGACCAGGTCGGCGCCGTCACGGATGCCGATCTCCTCGATCTCGTCGAAGAGTTCGTCGGCCGCGTACCGGGCGAAGACGTCCGAGAGGCCCGGCTCCACGCCCATTCCCACGAGCGCGAGTCGGTCCGCCTCCTCCCATTCGGCCGTACGGGCGAACTGCTCGTCCCCGAGCTTCACACCGCACTCCTCGTACGGGCGTGAAGGGTGCGGCCGGGACAGGGACATGGCCATGTCGAGGTAGTGGGCGCGCCCGGCGAGCGCTGCCTCGAAGAGGGGCAGTACGAACCGGGGGTCGGTGGCGTTGAGCAGGACGTCGCAGCGGTGTTCCGCGAGGGCGGCCCGCACGGCGTCCGAGTCCGAGGCGTCGAGCCGGGCCGCTGTGAAGCGGCGCTCGTCCGCCCCGAGGGCGGCGACGGCCGACTCCGCCCGCGCCGGGTCGTAGTCGGCGACGACCATGTGCTCGAAGAAGGAACGGCGGGCCGCGATCCTGGTGATCGCCGTGCCCACACCTCCCGCCCCCACCATGAGGATGCGCATGGTGCAGCACTCCTTCGTTCCGCCTCCGGGCTCGGCCCGAGCGGCGAGAGGTCGGCATCGACGGACGAGGGTCGCGTCATCCCCGATGATGCCGCCTCGTCCGCACCCCGGCCACCAGCGGAAGACATGCGACCCCCCGATGGCCCAGCGCGTGCACGGCGGACGGAGCCGGGCCTTTCCGCCCCTCGGAAACGTGTCGATCCGATCAGGCGGCAAGGGTGGTGCTGAGCCGGTCGCGGCAGTGCGTGGGGGCCAGGCGTGCACCGGGTCCGGCGGTGAGGACGTCGCCGCGGACGGCGGCGAACATGCCCGCCTGGTCGTCGGTGACGACGACGCGGGCGTCACCGCGTGCGGCGAGGGTGATCCGACCGATCTCGTCCAGCGCGAGGACGTCGGGGCCGGCGACGCCGAGCGTCCCGCCGAGCGGCGTCCATTGCCGTGATCTCCTCGGCGGCAGGCTGCAACGCCCCCGCGTTCACAGGCTGTCCACTCCGCGCTAGCGACCGCCGAGCGCTGCGACGGTCTCCATCGCGTACAGGGCGCCGAGCGAGGTGGCCAGTGCGCCGAGGAGGAGACGGAGCAGGGTCTCCGGAAGGCGGGGCTGGAGGCGGGCGCCGAGATAGCCGCCGACGAGGCCGCCGAGGCCGCAGGACAGGCCGAGGAACCAGTCGGGGGCGATGCTGCCGGTCCGGGAGAGCGAGAGGAGGGCGAACGTGGAGGCGCCGACGAGCGAGGTGGCGAAGGTGGAGGCGAGCGCGGCGGGGGCGACCTTGGCGACCGGGATCCCGCGGCCGACGAGAACGGGGCCCAGGATCGAGCCTCCCCCGATGCCGTAGATCCCTCCCACCATCCCGACGGCGAGCGCCAGACCGGTGATCGTCCGTGGTGGCGGAGTGCGTCGCCCCTCTCGGGGAACTCCGGGGCGGACGGTGCGAAAGACGAGCCAGAGCCCCAGGGGCAGCATCAGGGCGGCGACCAGCAGCCGGAAGACGTGCGGACCGGGCAGGACGAAGACACGTACGACCGCGCCGACGACGACACCGGGAAGGGTGCCCAGCACCAGCAGACGTACCAGCGGCCCTCGCAGCGCGCCGTCCCGTCGGTAGCGCAGCAGAGCGCCGGGCCCGGCCACGATGTTGTAGAGCAGATTCGTCGGCGTGACGGCCGGATTGGGCACGGCGAACACGCTCAGCTGCACCGGAAGCAGGAACACCGCCCCGGACACGCCCACCGGCGCCGTCACCACGGCGATCAGCATCCCCACCACGAGGCCGGCGGCCCCCAGCTCCCACTCCACCGAACCCCCCAGCCTCATCGCCCTCGGCTTCACTGGAGCGGGTGCCCGAGAACGATCGAGGGGCCGCTTCAGATTGCTCTGAAACGGCCCCTCGATCTGCGACTTCGAAAAGTCGGGACGACAGGATTTGAACCTGCGACCCCTTGACCCCCAGTCAAGTGCGCTACCAAGCTGCGCCACGTCCCGGTGCCCGTCTGACCTGGGATTTCCCCCCGGCCGAACGCGCATGAGAACAATACCGCACTTCCCTGGGTGGTCACGAACCACTTTGCGCGCTTGACCTCGACCTCGCTTGAGGTTGCACGGTGAGTGCCATGACGATCACCGACATCGACCGGCTCCACGCCCTCATGGCGCTGATGACCGGCGACGAGAAGCACTCCCCCGCCGCCACCTCCACCCTCGACGCCCTCTGGGTGCTGTACGACCGGGTGCTCCGAGTGTCGCCCGAGACCGTCGAGGAGCCTGGGCGCGACCGGTTCCTGCTGTCGAAGGGGCACGGGCCCATGGCGTACTACGCCGTCCTCGCCGCCAAGGGCTTCTTCCCCGAGGAGCTGCTCACCGGCTTCGGGTCGTACGACTCACCGCTCGGGCACCACCCCGACCGGACGCTCGTGCCCGGCGCCGAGATCGGCAGCGGGTCCCTGGGGCACGGACTGCCGATCGCCGTCGGGACCGCGCTCGGGCTGCGCGCGCAGGGGCTCGCCGAACCGCGGGTGTGGGTGCTCATCGGGGACGCCGAGCTCGACGAGGGCAGCAATCACGAGGCCATCGCCTACGCGGGACCCGCCGGTCTCGATCAGCTGCACACGCTCGTCATCGACAACAGCTCCGCGACCTACGGCTGGCCCGGTGGAATCGCCTCCCGCTTCGAGGCCGCCGGATGGTCCGCCGAGACCGTCGACGGACGCGATCACGACGCGCTGTACGCCGCCTTCACCGCGCCGCACCCGGGCCGGCCGCGCGCCGTCGTCGCCCGCGTCGAGCCCAAGAACGCCTGATCCCCCAAGGAGAACCCCCGTGGACACCATGCGAGACCGCTTCATCTCGACCACCGGCCGCCTGCTCGACGAGGACCCCCGCCTCGCGCTCGTCCTCGCCGAGATCAGCCGGGACGGATTCCGGCAGGCCGAGCGGCGCCACCCCGACCGGGTGATCAATGTCGGCATCCGCGAGCAGCTGCTGATCGGCGCGGGCGGCGGGCTCGCCCTCACCGGGATGCGCCCGATCATGCACACCTTCGCGAGCTTCCTGGTCGAGCGCCCCTTCGAACAGCTGAAGCTGGACTTCGGACATCAGGGCGTGAGCGGAATCCTGGTCAACGCCGGGGCGTCCTACGACTGGCCCGCCGGCGGATTCACGCACATGTCGCCCGGCGACGTGGCGCTGCTCGACACCCTCGACGGCTGGACGGTCCATGTTCCCGGCCACCCGGACGAGGCGGAGACGCTGCTGCGCCGGGCCGCCGCGGGCGACGATCTCGTCTACGTCCGGCTCTCGCTCCAGTCCAACGCCTCCCCGCGCCCCGTCTCCACCGGCTTCGACACCGTCCGCGAAGGGCGGGACGGGGTCGTCGTCGCGGTCGGACCCATGCTGGACAACGTCCTGGCCGCCACCGAGGGCCTCGACGTGACCGTCCTCTACGCCTCCACGATCCGCCCCTTCGACGCCGAGGCCCTGCGCCGGGCGGCCGCCGGCGCGCGCCCGGACGTCGTCCTGGTCGAGCCCTACCTCGCCGGCACGTCGACGGCGGCCGCCAACGACGCACTCGCCGCGCTCCCCCACCGCGTCCTCGGCCTGGGGGTCTCCCGGCGGGAGCTGCGCACGTACGGCAGCATCGACGAGCACCTGGCGGGCCAGGGCCTCGACCCGGCCGGACTGCGCGGCCGCGTCACGTCCTTCCTCGGCGGGTGAGCCAGGGCCCGCGACGCCGGCCGGCGGCTCAGCCCTCCTCGGGCGGTACCCCCACCTCCGGGTACTGCTGCAGGAGTCTGCGCGGAGCCGCCTGGCGCCAGGAGTCGGCGAGGATCGCGTGCAGTTCCCCCTCGTCGTCAAGGGCGCCGATCCGGACACGTACCCAGGCGTAGCCGTCGTCGTGGCCCTCCCGGATGAAGAACTTGGCGGGCTCGGACGCGATGAGCTCCTCCCGCTCCTCCTTGGGGCACTTCACGCCGATCACCTGATCGTCGTCGTCCAGCGAGGCGAAGATCTTCCCGCCCGGTCCCGCCCGGAAGGTGGGCATGCCCCAGGCGAGCTTCTCGACCGCCCCGGGCAGCGAGAGCGCGATTCTGCGTACGTCGTCGGCAGTGGCCATACGTCGACCGTACGACCCGCCACTGACACCGACCCCCTCGCCGGTGCCGCCCCGGGGCGCACGCGCGGGAGCGTGCGCCCGTCACTCCTCGTCACGAGCTCCCGCGCCTCCACGCACACCCGGGCGACTGGATAGCGCCTCGCCACACGGAGCGATCACACCCCGCCCCGCGGTTCCGCTTCCGCCCGCCCACGGGGATTCCTCCGGCATTCCGCCCCTGTGGTGAAGAGGTGGCCTATGAGGTGGACCGGTACCTCTCGATGCCATATGCCCAGCGATTCTTTGCCTTTGGCATGTGGCAGAAAGATGCCCACGGCGAATGCCGCTGAAGGCCTCCCGAACAGGCCGAGTCCACACGAAACACAGACAGATTCAATCGTCAACCACTCCGGTTTCAGACAAATTCCGTGGCGATATTGATCCGCCCGAGAAAGATCAACACCATGGAGTGTCGGCCTGTTCGGGACGGGGCCACCGCCGATGCACCACCTGCTCGAACAACCGAGCGAGCAGGCGTTTCGCAGGGGAGGTACTCGTATGGACAGCTACTTCAGCAGTCGCCTTCATCATCAGCTCAGGGAAACGGTCCGGAACTTCGCGGAGCGTGAGGTCCGGCCTCGAATAGCCGAGATGGAAGCGTCCCGGTCGGTGCACCACGAATTGTCCCGGCTGATCTGCGAGCAGGGTTGGCTCGGCGCCACAATCGGCCAGGAGTACGGCGGAATGGGCGCGGGCCACCTGGCAAAAACCATCATCATCGAGGAACTCTCCCGGATCAGCGGCGCGATGGGCGCCATGGTGCAGGCCTCCCAGCTGGGCACCGCGAAGATCCTCCACTTCGGCAGCGACGACCAGCGGAAGACCTGGCTCCCCGCCATCGCCGCGGGCGAGTGCCTGCCGACCATCGCGGTCACCGAACCCGAGTCGGGCGGCCACGTCCTCGGCATGACGGCGAGCGCGGTCCGCGACGGCGACGACTACGTCCTCAACGGCAGCAAGGTCTTCGTCGGGAACAGCCACGTCGGCGATCTGCACGGTGTGGTGGTCCGGACCGGGCCCGGGTCGAAGGGGCTCACGGCCTTCCTCGTCGAGTCCGACCGCCCGGGCTTCCGGCTCGGCCCCCAGCAACCGGCCATGGGGCTGCACGGCTTCAGCTTCGGTGAGCTCGTCTTCGAGGACTGCCGGGTCCCGGCCTCCAGCAGGCTCGGCGACGAGGGCGACGGCCTGTCCGTCGCGTACTCGTCGAGCGTGCTGTACGGCCGGGCCAACCTCACGGCCGTCTCCCTCGGCATCCACCAGGCGATCCTGGAGGAGACGACCCGGTTCTGCGCGGAGCGCATCCGCTACGGCAAGCCGCTGCACCACCTGCCCACGGTGAAGCTGAAGCTGGGTCAGATGCAGTCCCGGCTGATGACGGCCCGGCTCGCCGCGTACCACGCGGTGCATCTGCTCGACCAGGGGCTGTCCTGCGACACCGAGTTGATGAACGCGAAGCTGGTCAACGTGGAGTCGGCGATCGACTCCGGGCGCGACGCGATGGAGATCCACGCGGCCGCCGGTCTCTTCACGGACCGTCCGATCGAGCGCTACCTCCGCGACGCGCACCACATCTTCGCCCCCGCGGGCACCTCCGACATCCAGCTCCTGCGGCTGGCCGAGGTCGCACTCGGCCAGGACAAGGGCAGTTGGTCCGAGCGGCTCTCGGACCTGGTCAAGCTGGAACCCGCACACGCCTGACCGCGTGCACACGCACGTGCGCCCCGGGACGACGGCGAAGCCGTCCCGGGGCGCACGGGCGTGTCCTCCGAGGAGCGGGTCAGATCAGCCCGTCCTCGCGGCGGTGGATCTGTTCCACCAGCTCCGCCGCCAGCGTCTTGATCGTCTCCAGACCGGCCCGGCCCCACGGTCGTACGTCGGTGTCGACGACGCAGATCGTGCCCAGCGCGATGCCCGTACGGTCGATCAGCGGCGCGCCCATGTAGGAGCGGATGCCGATCTCGTCCACCACCGGGTTCCCCGCGAACCGGGGGTAGTCGCAGACGTCCTCCAGGACGAGCGCCTTGCGGCGCACCACCACGTGCGGGCAGTAGCCGTGGTCCCGGGCCATGTACCTGCCGACGTCGCCGCCGGCGGCCGCCGCGCCCAGGTCGCTGCCCGAGTGGGTGCCGGCCGGGGTGTGCAGCCCGGCGAAGAACTGACGGTTCTCGTCGATGAAGTTGACCATCGAGTACGGAGCACCGGTCACGTCCGCGAGCCGGTGGGCGAACTCGTCGAACGCCGGCTCCGGTCGCTCCCCCAGGCCCAGTTCGCGCAGCCGTCGCACACGCGCGGGCGCCTCCCGGTCGACGGGGGTCAGCAGCAGATGACCGGTCGGGTCGTAGGTCATGACGGTGCTCCGTAGCTCGGCACGGGGGCCGGGATGGTGGTGAGCAGATGCTGGACGAGGGTGAGGAGGGTACGGATGCCGGCGCTGGAGATCCGGGCGTCGCAGAGCACGACCGGCACCTCGGGCCTGAGGTCGAGCGCCGCCCGTACCTCCTCCGGGTCGTAGCGGTACGCGCCGTCGAACTCGTTGACCGCCACGACGAACCCGATGCCGCGCCGTTCGAAGAAGTCGACGGCGGAGAAGCAGTCCTGCAGGCGTCGGGTGTCGGCGAGGACGACCGCTCCGAGCGCGCCCTCGGAGAGCTCGTCCCACATGAACCAGAAGCGCTCCTGGCCCGGAGTGCCGAACAGGTACAGCACGTTCCGGTCGTCGAGCGTGATGCGCCCGAAGTCCATCGCGACCGTGGTCGTGGTCTTGGACTCCACGCCCTCCAGGCTGTCGGTCGCCGCGCTGACCTGGGTCAGCAGCTCTTCGGTACTCAGCGGTTCGATCTCGCTGACCGCGCCCACGAAGGTGGTCTTGCCCACGCCGAAGCCACCCGCCACCAGGATCTTGAGCGCGGTGGGGAACGGGTCGGTCGCGAAACTCTCGTGGCGCTCAGAGCCGTTGTCGTAGGCCATCGAGCACTGCCTCCAGCAAGGAACGGTCGGTTGGGTTGGCGTGGAAGCGGGGTGCCCGGGCGGTCAGCGCCCCGCAGTCCACGAGATCGGAGAGCAGAACCTTGGTGACGACCGCGGGGAGCCGTAAGTGCGCCGCGATCTCCGCCACCGAGGTGGGGCCGTCGCAGAGCCCGAGGGCCAGGCTGTGCTCGGGCCCCATGTGGGCCTGTGGTGTGGTGCCCGTCGCCATCACCATGGAGAGGAGGTCGAGCGCGGTGGTGGGCTGGGTCCGGCCGCCGATCACGGTGTACGGGCGGATCAGCCGGCCTGCCGCGTCATCGAGCCAGGGTCCCTCCTGAGGGGACGTCACGCTCACTGCCCCACGGTGCGCGCCGCGCCCGCCGCCTGTCTGGCGGGGGTGACCAGATACGGCCGGACGCTCTTGACCAACATCGCCATCTCGTAGCCCAGGACCGCGGCGTCCGCCTCGCGTCCGGCGAGCACCGCCAGACACGTGCCGGAACCGGCGGTGGTGACGAACAGCAGGGTGGAGTCGAGCTCGACCACCACCTGCCGCACCTCGCCGCCGTCGCCGAACCGGGCGCCGGCGCTGCGGCCGAGCGAGTACAGCCCGGAAGCCAGCGCGGCCATGTGGTCGGCGGCGTCGGTGTCGAGGCCGTGCACCGACTTCACCAGGCCGTCGGAGGAGAGCAGTACCGCGTTGCGGGTGTACGGGACCCGCTGGACCAGACCGCTCAGCAGCCAGTCGAGATCCGAGGAATGGCCGTTCGGCACATTGCTCGCCATGGTGCATCTACTCCTTGTGCGCGTCACCGGGACGCAGCGATTCATGGGCTGGGGGCTGGGATTCGGCGAGACCGATGCCGCGCTGGAAGGCGGCCATCAGACCCGGGTCGTGCAAGGCGTGCTCCTCGGGCATGCGGGCGGCGGGCTCGTCGCGCAGCTGCGGGACGATGTGCTCCTGCGCGCGCCGCTTGGGGAGGAGGGGTCGGCCGGGCGCTTCCGCGCGCGGGGCCGGGGCGATCGTGCCGGGGTTGGCGCGCCCGGTGTGATCTCCCCGTACGGGGAGGGGAGCTCCGTCGTGCGTGGGTGCGGCCGGGGCGGGTGCGCCCACGTTGGGCTGCTGGAGCGAAATGGCCGGTGCGGAGGTGGTGTACGTCAACGGCCGGTGCGGGGGTTCGGCCGCGGGCTCCGGCGCGTGGGCCGGCGTCCGTACGGGGGCGTGCGCGGACGCGTGGACGGGCGCGGGCGTCTGCGGTGGTACAGGCGCCGGTGCCGGCGTCCCGTTGCCGTGAGTCCCGGTCGGGGCCGGGGCGGCGGGGGCCGCGCGGACCGACGGGGCCGCGGTCGGCTGAGACATCTGCGGCGTGTGGGACGGCCTGCCCGCGGGCACGGCTCCCGGCTGGTTCTCGGTCCGCGCGAGCCCCTCCGGGTCGGCGCCGAGGAGGCCCTGCGGCAGCACGAGGACGGCCTGGATGCCACCGTAGATGTTGGTCTGGAGGCGTACCGCGATGCCGTGGCGGCGGGCGAGCGCGGAGACCACGAAGAGGCCGATGCGGCCGTCCTGGAGCAGATGCGCGACGTTGACCTGGTCAGGGTCGGCGAGCAGGGCGTTCATCTTGTTCTGCTCGGTGATCGGCATGCCCAGGCCGCGGTCCTCGACCTCGATGGCGAGGCCGGCCGTGACGTACTGGGCCCGCAGCAGCACCGTGGTGTGCGGAGCGGAGAACAGCGTCGCGTTCTCCACCAGTTCGGCGAGCAGGTGGATGACGTCGGCCACGGCATGGCCCCGGAGCGTACCGTCGATCGGGGGGACGAGCTTCACCCGCGGGTACTGCTCCACCTCGGCGATGGAGGAGCGCAGCACCTCGGTCATGGTGACCGGATTCGACCACTGACGGCGGGAGATGGCGCCGCCGAGCACGGCGAGGTTCTCCGCGTGGCGGCGGATGCGGGTCGCCAGGTGGTCGACGTGGAACAGGCCCTTGAGCAGCTCGGGGTCCTCGACCTCGTTCTCCAGCTCGTCCAGGAGCTGGATCTCGCGGTGGACGAGGGACTGGAGGCGACGGGCGAGGTTGACGAAGACCTCGACCTTCTGCTCGTTGCCGACGCTGCTGGAGAGCCGGGATGCCTGCACGACGGCGGCCACGGCAGCCTCGTGGGAGCGGGTCAACTCCTGTGCGAGCAGGTCGAACTCGTCGCCGGAGGCCACGGCCGGCGGGGTGGCCGGGCGGGCCGGGGGGCCGTCGCCGCGGCGCAGCTGCTCGACGACCGCGCGCAGCTCGCTCTGGCCGCGGGCGCTGGAGCGGCGCAGGGCGTTGCAGCGGTCGAGCACGGACTTGGCCGCCCGGTCGGCGCCGAGCGCGGCCGCGGTCACGGAGGCGACCGTGAGGGCCGCGGCACCCGTCAGCGCAGCCCAGAGGCCGGCGGTGGGGGCGGCTCCGGTGGAGCGGATGGTGAAGATGACGGCTGCGGCGCCACCGAGTGCCACGGCGACGGCCGGAAGCACGGAGGTGCGCAGCAGTTGCGAGCGTATACGGGCCTCCGGCGGAGGCGGCACGGAATTCTGCGCGGGGTTGGGAGCCCCCGCGCCGGGAGCGGAACGGGCGCCTGACCGGCCGTGCCGCCCGCCCTCACGGCGTTCGGACCGCGCGGCGGGTGCGCGAAGTTGAGACATGAGTGTCCTTGGTACGTGCCCAGGAATCGGCGTACTTCTCTGTCACTACGGGGGTGTGTTCGACGTGGATGTGATGAGCCTACCGATGATCACCAAGCACACACTGTAGTCGTCAACCGTTCATGTGCGGTGCGCAGTTGGCAAACTTACCCGTAGAGCACGGCACTCTGGTATCACCCTTCGCACGACCGGCCGAGAATGTATGGCCGGATCTCGACAGAGACACCGGAATCGGCGGAACGGAAGGGGGTTCAGGCGCGTACACACCGCAGAACTCGGCGGAAAGGAGCCTTGACCGGAATCGGCGGACGGGAGCGCGCACGGGGAATGCGTGCGGCCCCCGTCAGACACCGGCCGGATTCCGTCGGCTGCTTTTCGGCCACGCTCTCGGGACCCGAATTCGCTTTCGCGTCGGTTCCGTTCGGGCGGACGGCGTGGTCGTCGGCGTGACTGTCCGTACGACCGGAACCACCTCACCCACCTGCGGGGACGGGGCGGCCGCCGGCCGAAGGGTGATCGGTATCGTGTGTCGCCCCGGGCTCCCGCACGGAGACAGCCGCGACATCCGTCGCGGTCGACGCCCGGTGCATGGACGGATGGTGTTCTGTGGAGGGTTCCTTGGGCGGGTCACATGCCGATGCCACCGCCGCGACCGTGTGCGTCATCGGTGCGGGTCTGTCGGGGCTGGCGACGGCGCACGCGCTCTCGGTCAGGGGAGTCGACTTCGTCTGTCTGGAGAAGTCGCCGGACGTCGGGGGGATCTGGCGCCAGCCGGGGGCCGGCGAGCGCGGTCCGGCCTATCGCTCGCTGCATCTGAACAGCGCCAAGCAGCTGACCGGCTATGCCGACTTCCCGATGCCGTCCGAGCTGCCCCTCTATCCCAGCCACAGCGACGTCGCCGCCTATCTCCGTGCCTTCGCCGAGTGGGCCGGCCTGCTGCCCCGGGTCGAACTGCGCACCGAGGTGCTCTCCGTGGAGCAGGAGGCGGACGGCGCCTGGACGGTCGTCAGCCGCGACGCGCACGGAGAGGTGACGCGGCGGCGCTTCGAGCAGGTGATCGTCGCCTCGGGCCACAACACGGAGGCGGCGCTGCCGGATTCGCTTCCGCCCGGAGCCGGCTCCTTCGCCGGAACGATTCTCCATTCGATGGACTACGGCGACGGCAGCGACTTCGCCGGACAGCGCGTGGTCGTCGTGGGCATGGGGGCGTCCGGCGTGGACATCGCCGCGGACCTCTCCCGGCACGCCGCCCGGACCGTGCTCTCCGTGCGCCGGGGGCTGCACATCGTGCCCAAGCAGCTCTTCGGCATGTCCGTGGACCTGATCGCCGACGCACCGTGGTTCAACGACATGTCCTTCGACGAGCGGCGGAGCTTCGTCGAGCAGGCCCTGTTCGTGGCGCGGGGCAGGCTGTCGGACTACGGCCTGCCCGAGCCCGACCACCCCGTCTTCTCCTCTGCCGTGACCATCTCGGACGAGATTCTCAGCCGGATACGGCACGGCGGGGTGGTCCCGAGGCCCGCCATCGAATCCCTGGACGGCGACACGGTGACCTTCACCGACGGAAGCACGGTGGAGGCGGACGCGATCGTCTACTGCACAGGCTTCCGCATGGCCTTCCCCTTCCTGCCCGCCGGATGTCCGACGGACCCCCGGCAGGGGGCCGTCGAGCTGTACAAGCGGGTCGTCGCCCCCGACCGGCCCGGCCTGTACTTCGTCGGTCTGATCCGTCCCGTGGGCTCCATCACCCGCCTCGTGGAGGCGCAGTCCCGTTGGGTGGCGCGGATCGTCGACGGCGATGTCGCCCTGCCGTCCGCCGAGGTCATGCGCGAGGAGATCGGCACCTACCTGAGCGGTATAGAGGAGCGCTACGGGCGGACCGAGGGCGCCTCCATCCAGGTGGACGTCGGCCCCTATCTGCGCGAACTGCGGGAGCTGCAGGACGCGTGAGTCCGCGATCGGGTGGGGTGAAGCTCCCGGTGGCGGACTGTCGGGAAGCTTCACCGGCCCGCGCCTGCGCGTGCCTGCCCGTGTCGGTGCGTGCCCGCGCCGGTGCGTGCGCGCGTGCCGGTGTCCGTCAGTGGACGGTCTCGACCTGCCGGGACGGTGCGGCCACGGGGGGCCTGACCGCGTAGGCCTCCGAGGAGATGTAGGCGGTGACCCGCGGCGGCCTGCCCTGCTGGTGGGCGAGTCCCAGGTAGGCGATGAGCCCCACACCGTCCCTCAACCGCCGGGAGGTCACGGCGGACAGTGAGCGCAGGAGCGGGGCGGGGTCGATGCCGTGCCGGCCGAGCACGGCCATCGCCCGGTCGAGGGCCTCGCCGTCGTGCCGCGCGTAGTCGCGGACCGGGATGTAGAGGGTGAAGCCGCTCGGGCGGCCGGTCGCCGTCTCGGTGAAGGCGTGGCAGGACTGGACGGGTCTGCGGTCCAGCCTCACGTCCCGGCCGTCCGTGGCCTCGAAGCCGGTGTCGTGGCCGGCCGCCATCCGGAAGAAGCCCGTGAGCTCCGGCTGTCCGGGTCCGCCGTCCACGCGGGACAGGCGCGCCGCCTCCGGTGCCGACAGGTCGTGGTGCGCGAGGTAGACCTTGACCCGGGGTTCCTCCCAGTCACCCAGGTCCAGGGCGAAGAACAGATGGCGATCGCCCTCGGGCAGCGTCGTGAACGCCTTTCGGTGACCGAGCCGGCGCAGGGCCTCCCGTACCGTGGCGGCGGAACGTTCCTGCCCGGAGGCCGCGGGGTTCAGATAGATCTTCATCCGGGGGATTCCGCCGGGCACCAGCTCCAGCGCGCACCAGAGGGCCAGAGGGCCCTGGGGGTTCGGCGGGAAGAACAGGTCCTCCAGCTCGTCCAGGCGCTTGGTGTCGAATCCCCACCGCCGCGCCATGTCGCGGACGACCCGCAGTCCCGTACGCCCGTTCTCCGCGAGGCTGTCGGCGCCGCATCCCGGTTCGAGCAGGACCCGCAGGGTCGGATCCGCGTCGGGCACGAAGGCGAGTGAGTACTCCACTGGCGTGTGGTCGTCGGAGAGGAAGGAGTCGTCGGGGGCCGGCAGGGCGAGCGGCCGCTCGGCGACGGGGCCCAGGACCGTGAGCAACGTCCGTGCGTACTCCGCGGAGTCGGCCCCGTTCAGCCCCGCGGCCTCGCACAGCCGCAGCACCTGTCTCGCCGCGTGGTCGCCGAGTGTCTCCCCGTCGGGCGGATTCGGGCCGCCGGGCGGGGAGGCGGCCACCGACCCGTCCGCCCCTGGCCGGCGCGCCCAAGAAGATACCCGCCTGGAGGGGCGGGTATCGAGGGGGCCCAACTCGGTGGGGCACTGCATCAGATCGGCGTCGGCGGATATGTGGTCCACGACACTCCTTGCCTCGTAAACAGGTGGATGGCGCGAGGCTCACTACCCCTGAGGCGAAAGGTTCATGCCGTGACGGATGAGGCGCTTGGAATGACGTGTGTCACTTGGTGAGCCAATTGAGGAACTGGCTCCACTTTCCTCCGCGTTCGCGCTTGGCGCCCGTCGCGGCCGCCGCTTCGGGGCGCTTCGGCGCTTCGGGACGCGCCTCGGGGACGGGCCCGCGGAAGGTCTCGGCCGGGGTGAACCGGGCGGGCAGGGTGGCAAGGCCACGGTTGAAGGGGCCGGGCCGCCAGACCAGGCTGTCCTCCGGGACGGCGAGTTCGACGTCGGGGAGCTGGTTCAGCAGGTTCTCGATGGCGGTCACCGTGATCTGCCGGGCGGGCTCCTTCGACGGGCAGGCGTGCGGGCCCGCGCTCCAGGCCAGATGGGCCCGGTTGCTGCCGGCCTGACGCGCCTCCCGCAGCGCGGGCCCGGTGTTGGCGGCCGCGAAGCTGACCAGGACGAGTTCGCCCGCGCTCAGCTTCTGCCCGGCGAACTCCATGTCGTGCGCGGGATAGTGCGGCGCCAGGTTCTGCATGGGCGGGTTCTCCCACAGCGTGTCGTCGATCGCCTCGTCGATCAGACCGCCCTTGTGGGCGTACGCGTCGTGGGTGAGGAGCCGGTGCAGGGTGTTGCCGATGAGATTGCGCAGGGGTTCGTTGCCCGCCACCAGCAGGAGTGCGAGCTGATGGACCATCTCCTCGTCCGTCAGCTGTGCCTGATGCTGCATCATCCACGAGGTGACGTCGTCGCCCGGCCTGGCCCGCTTGAGCGCCACCAGCTCGCCGACGGCGCCGAAGAGCACCTCGACCGCCTTCTCGGCGTTGACGCCGTCGAACATGCCGGTGATGCCGAACTGAACCCGGTCGCCGATGTCGGCGGGGCAGCCGAAGAGCTCGTTGAACACGAACAGCGGCAGTTGCTTGGCGTAGTCACCCAGGAGATCGGCGGATCCCCGCGTACCGAACTGCGAGATGAGGAAGTTGGAGACCTGTTCGGTGCTCCGGCTCAGCCTGCGCGAGTCGACACGGGCCATGCTGTCCGTGACGGCCTGCCGCAGCCGCAGGTGCTCGGCGCCGTCGCTGAACATGCAGTTGGGCCGGTACGCGAGCACCGGGACGACCGGGCTGTCCGGGCTGATCCGGCCCTCGGCGAGGTCCCGCCAGCGGCGGGCGTCCTTGCGGAAGGAGCCGGAGTCCTGCAGCAGCTGCAACGCCGTCGCGTAGTCGGTGACGAGCGTGGCCTCCACCCCCGGAGCGAGCTCCACGGGTGCGGTCGGGCCGAAGTGACGCAGGTAGGTGTAGTACGCCTGCGGATCGGCCGCGAACTCCGGCCCGTGCAGCGGCACCCGGCCGCCGACGCTGTGTGCGGGGCACCCGGGCGGGGGGACGGGGGCGGCCGTGGGTTGAGCGTCCATGTCTGCTTCCTAGTGAGCGCGGTCCAGCAGATGCCGGACGAGTGTGATCAGCGCGTCGGCGGACGACTGCTCGTCGCGCGCGTCGCAGGTGACGACCGGGGTGTCGTCGAGCAGGTCGAGCGCCTCACGCAGTGCCCGCACCTCCCGATCCGCCGTGCCGTCGAAACGGTTGACTGCGATGGCGTAGTCGAGGCCGTACTGCTCGATCAGGTCGATCACGGCGAAGGAGTCAGCCAGCCGCTCGGGATCGACCAGAACCAGCGCTCCGAGCGCGCCGCGCGCCATGTCCTCCCACATCTGCACGAAGCGCTGCTGGCCCGGCGTTCCGAACAGGTACAGCACGACACGGTCGCTGATGGTCAGTCGGCCGAAGTCCATGGCCACCGTGGTGGTGGTCTTGCTCCGGACCCCCTTGAGGTCGTCGAACGACTCCCCCGCGCGTGTCATCGTCTCCTCGGTGGACAGCGGAGGGATCTCCGATATCGCACCGATGAAGGTGGTCTTGCCGACGGCGAAGTGACCGACGACGAGGATCTTCACGGCGATCTGCGTCGCTCCGTCACGGACGTACGCCTGCTCACCCAAACTTGGTGCGTAGTCCATTCAGCACCTCCTCGAGGATGTCTCGGTCCGCGAGCGCGGCACGCTGCACGGGCGGACGGGTGATGAGGTAGCCGCCCTCGGTGAGCGCGGAGAGAAGGATCTTCACCACACCCATGGGCAGCCGTGTGTGCCCCGCGATCTCGGCGACCGAGAGATAGCCGGCGGTGCACAGGTCCAACAGGCCCTGCTCCTCCGGGGACAGGCGCGTCGGGCGCTGCTGCTCGTCACCGGCCGCGGTGACCAGGGTGATCAGGGACAGCTGCTCCTCGTCGGGCAGCCCGCGTCCCTTGGTGATGACGTACGGACGCACTAATTCCGCGGCCTCGGGCTCCAGCTCTCCGAAGCCGCTCATGAGCGGACGCCGAGGTTCTCGCGCGGCGGCGTCGTCAGGGCCTTGCCCAACTGCCCGACGAGCTGCTGCATCCGGAAGGTGATGTCCTGCATGTCGACGTCCGGCGAGGCCGAGACGCCGAGATACGCCCCCTCCCCCGCGGAGATCAGGAAGACCCAGCCCCCGTCGAACTCGACCAGCGTCTGCCGCCACCGCAGCTGACCGCCGTCGACGAAGAACCCGAGCGAGCGGCTGAGCGACTGGACGCCGCTCATCGCGGCGGCGACGGTGTCCGCGTTGTCCTTGTCGAAGTCCTTCGTCCGGGCCATCAGCAGACCGTCGGCGGAGACGAGGACCGCATGCAACGCCCCGGGTATCTCCAAGGCGCTGTCAAGCATCCATGACAGATCGTCGTTCACGAGATCTCATGCCCTTCGCTGCTCGCATCACGTGTGCTGCTGGTTCGATCCGCGGAGTCCGGGCGGGTGGCCCGGCCGGATTGCGTGCCTCGCTGGAAGGCCCCCATGATCGCTGCGGTCTCGGCTCCCGAGCGCGTCGCCGCGGGAGCGGTCGTGCTGCCCGGGACGATGGCCATCGGCCGCTTGCGGCGGCGCTTCGGCAGGCCGTCGGCGGTCGAGACGCCGGGCACGGCGGCTTCGGGGCCGCCCGGTTCCGCCGCGGAGACCGGGGGGACGGCCGGCGTCGGGGCCTTCTTCTCCGGCATGTTGGTGAGCAGCTCGTGCGGCAGGAGGAGAACGGCGCGGACACCTCCGTACGGAGAACTGGAGTCCACGGACACCTCGAAGCCGAAGCGCTCGCAGAGCACGCCGATCACCGCGAAGCCGAACTGCGGGGGGCTGCCGAGCCCCGAGACACCGGAGACGCGCTCACTCAGGAGGAGCTTCGTGGCCTTGGCCCGCTCCTCGTCGTTCATACCGACACCGGCGTCGTCGACGACGATGCAGATGCCCTTGGGCACGGTGCGGATGTTGATCTCGACCACGGTGTCCGGGCTGGAGTAGCTGGTGGCGTTGTCGAGGATCTCGGCGAGAGCCAGCGCCACCGGTTCGACGGAGCGACTGGTGATCGCGAAGTCCACCTGCGAAAGGATCTCCACGCGCCGGAAGTGGCGGATCCGGCCCTGGGCGCTGCGGACCACGTCGTAGACCGAGGCGACGTCACGCTGTCGCCCCAGCCAGCCGTCGCACAGCACCGCGATGGACTGGGCGCGCCGGCCGAACTGCGAGTTCGTGTGGTCGATCTCCAGGAGGTCCTGGAGGATCACGGACTCGCCGTACTTGCTCTGCAGTCCGGAGATGACCGACTGCTGTTCGGCGGCAAGGCCCTGCAGCGTCCGCATCGCGGACTTGAGGACCGACTTCGTCGCGTCCTGGGCCCGCTCCTTCTCGACCTCGACGGATTTCGAGAAGCTGCTCTCCAGCTCGGTGTAATGGGCCTTGATCTCTTCGATCTCACCCCGCAGAGCCCTTGTCCCCCTGCGCTGGCGGACAATGACGGCGACTGCGCCGATGACGGCGACGAGAAGGACCCAGAGCACTGGGTTCTGTGCGTAATGCGTCATAAGACTCTCTTCAGGCGACTGACGGCCAGCTGCTGAATTCCGTCAATGCGGGTGGACCGGCGGACCCGTCCGTGCCGGTCATTGCGCGGATGGTCACCGCGGTCGGAGATGTCGTCTTCGTCCATCCCCCGCCCCGCAAGCGCGATGATCGTATCACCGGGCAACGAACAGGTGACCGATCGTCAACAGGGGGGTGCCCGGTGGGCATTGAGTGCTTTCGACGGACCTAAGCGGAACGTGCAGGCCGGACGGCTCGGAGAGTTCACGGCCGGGCGGGGCGCGCATCGCGGAGAATTCACGAAGTTGTACGAGACGGCCGGGAATTGCCGTCGTACGGCGAGGTGCGTACGGGGTGCTTCGTGTCCCTTGGTGGGGGTCTGGCCGACGGGGGCGGGCGGGTCACCGCCCGCGGAACCGGACGGACGACCGACGGCCGGTGCGGGCAGACGGGTCCGGGCGCATCGAGGCGGTCGGGGCCGGCCGACGGAGGTCCGGGCCGATGGGGCTGGTCGGGGGCCGTCCGGGCGGTCGACGGCCTGGCGCGGGACCGGTCCGTCGGTCGCGGGACCGGGCCGGGCGGCCGGGAAATCGGCCGAACCGGCCCGGTGGCCACGAGTTCGTCAGGTCGGTACGTGCTCCGGGGTCAGCGCTCGCCCGCGAGGTCCAGGTCTCCGCGGGCCGCGGCGGCCGGAGCCTGACCCTTGGGGTGGCGCCAGGGGCGCGCGATCGGGACGGAGACGCCTCGCCACCACGGGTCGGCGGGGAGCTTTCCGGAAGGCTCGAAGGGCTCGCCCGGGCGGGGGGACGCGACGGCCTGGCCGGCCTCCGCTCCCGCGTCGGTCGTCCACTCGCCGGGCTCCGCCCAGGCGTGCGGGGCCAGGTTGAAGGTGCCCCAGTGGATCGGCAGCAGGACGCCGTGCGGGCGGCCGCCCTGGAGGTCGAGATGGGCCTGGACGCCCTCGGCGGGCGTCATGTGGATGTCGGGCCAGTACTCGGTCGAGTACGCCCCGATCTGGATCATGGTCGCGTCGAAGGGGCCGTGCGCGGCGCCGATCTCGGAGAAGCCGGGGAAGTAGCCGGTGTCACCGCTGTGGAAGATCCGGTGGTCGGGGCCCGAGACGACCCAGGACGCCCAGAGGGTGTGCTGGGTGTTGCGCAGACCGCGGCCGCAGAAGTGGCGCGCGGGGGTCGCGGTGAGCCGCAGCTCGCCGATCTCGGTGGACTCGTTCCAGTCGAGCTCGCGCAGACGCGACGGGGACACGCCCCAGCGCTCCAGATGGGCGCCGACCCCCAGCGGGACCGCGAAGACCGTGTCCGTGGAGGCCAGGGCCTTGATCGTGGGCAGATCGAGGTGGTCGTAGTGGTCGTGCGAGATCACGACGACGTCGACCGGGCCGAGCGCGGCGAGCGGCAGCGGCACGGGGTGCAGCCGCTTCGGCCCGGCGAAGGTGTAGGGCGAGCAGCGGTCGCCCCAGACCGGGTCGAAGAGCACCCGGTGACCGTCGATCTCGGCGAGGACGCTGGAGTGCCCCATCCAGGTGAGGCGGAGCCCCGACACCGGGGGTCTGGCGAGGTCGGCCAGGGTGGTGGCGTGGACGGGGATCGTGCCCGTGGGGGCTCGACGCGCCCGCGCCTCCTTCTGGAAGTAGATCTTGGCGAACTCTACGGTGGAACCGGAGGGCCGGGTCCGGGCGGCCACCGGGTTCTGGAAGACCCCGTCGGCGAAGTTCGGCGAGCGCCTGATGCGCTCCCAGCGCTCGCCCGCCGGGTCGGCGCCGAAGGCCTCGGGCCGCAGGGCGCGCAGGCGGGCCCGCAGCGAGTGGTCGGAGCCGGTGCCGGTCACGAGGCCTCCTGATGGTCGGTGTCGTTCCATTATGGGCAACCCGCGCCGCTTACGGCCGGGACGATGGGCGATACTGAATCGCTGTTCAGTAATGCTCGCCGAACCCCGGAGTGTTCCCATGGGCCCCGCACCCCTGCTGTCCGTCGGCTGGACCGACCACGTGACCGGCCGTCGCGGCCATCTGGTCGTGGACCGGCTGGTGCGCGGGGTGGCCAGCGGAGGGCTGCGGATGCGCGAGGGGTGTACGGCCGAGGAGGTCGCCGGACTCGCCAGGGGCATGACCATGAAGGAGGCCCTGCACTACGACCCGACCAGTCGGTACGTGCCGCTGGGCGGCGCCAAGGGCGGCATCGACTGCGACCCGCGCTCTCCCGAGGCGTACGGCGTGCTGGTCCGCTACCTGCGGGCGATGCGGCCGTACATCGAGCGCTTCTGGACCACAGGGGAGGATCTCGGACTGACGCAGGACCTGATCGACCGGGCGGCGGCGGAAGCCGGGCTCGTCTCCTCGATCCAGGCCGTGTACCCCCTCCTGGAGGACGAGGCGGCGGCTCGGCGGCGGCTGGCGGACGCCTTCGAGGTCGAGGTGGACGGGATCGGGCTCGACGAGCTCGTGGGCGGCTGCGGGGTCGCCGAGTCGGTCCTCGTGGCGCTCGACCGGGCCGACCGGCCGTACGCGGGCACGCGGGTCTCGATCCAGGGGCTGGGAACCATGGGCGGGGCCACCGCCCGCTTCCTGGAGCGCGCCGGACTCGTCGTGGTGGCGGTCGCCGATGTGAAGGGCACGATCGTCAACCCGGAGGGGCTCGACGTCGAGGCCCTCCTCGCGGCCCGCGACGGGCACGGGACCGTGGATCGCGCGGCGCTGCGGCCCGGAGACCGGGACGAGCCGGGCGACGCCTGGATGTCGGTCGACGCGGAGGTCCTGGTCCCGGCCGCCGTCTCGTACGCGATCGACGCCCGCGCCCAGGAGCGGATCCGGGCCCGGTGGGTCGTCGAGGCGGCCAATATGCCGGTCCTCCCCGAGGCGGAGGAGCTGCTCGCCGCGCGCGGGGTCGTGGTGCTCCCGGACGTCGTCGTCAATTCGGGCACGAACGCCTGGTGGTGGTGGACGCTCTTCGGCGACATCGGGGCGGACGCGGACGAGGCGTTCGCGTACACCCGACGGGCCATGCGGTCCCTGGTGGACCGGATGCTGGACCGCGCGGAGACGGACGGCGGCACGCCACGCGCGGCGGCGCATGCGCTGGTGGAGGAGCGGCTGCCGGAGATCGCCGAGCGCTACGGCTGGTACTGACGCCGCCGGCCGCCGCGGCGCGCCGCACCCGCGTAAATGATCATGCCCGTGTCATGTGCTGTGTAGGCTGACGGACGTGGCAAGAGTGCGCTTGAGCGTGGCGGAACGGCAGGAGGAACTGCTCCGTGCCGCCGTCGAGCAGATCGAGGTACGGGGCGTGGCGGCCGTCAGGATCGCCGACGTCGCCTCCGCGCTCGGCGTCAGCAACGCGTTGGTGCTCTACCACTTCTCGACCAAGGAGAAGCTCGTCGCAGCGGCCTTCGCCTACGCCGCCGAGGGCGACCTCGCCCATCTGCGCCGCCTCCTCGGGCGGCGTACCAGCGCCCTGCGCCGGCTGCGCGCGGCCGTCCGCTGGTACGCCCCGACCGGGACTGCCAAGGGCTGGCGGCTGTGGATCGAGGGCTGGGCGGCCTGCCTGCGGGAACCCGCGCTGCGCGAGGTCGCCGGGGCGCTCGACCAGCAGTGGAAGGCCGCCCTCACCCAGGTGATCGCCGAGGGCGCGGCGGACGGCGAGTTCCCCTGCCCGGACCCGGCCGCCGCGGCCTGGCGGCTGACGGCCTTCCTGGACGGGCTCGCGGTGCAGATGACCTCGTACGCCGGCTCGCTCTCACGCGCGGCCATGCTGGAGTGGGCCGACGCGGCGCTGGCCCGTGAGCTCGGCCTCCCCTCCGTGGACGGCTCCGGGGCGCCGCCCACTCGGCCCTAGCGGATCGTGCCTCTCGGCGCCCCGGCCCCGAGTCGGCCGCGCAAGCGTCAGCCGCTGGTGGTGAGGATGTGGGCGTCGCCGGTACCCGCCCCGGCGATGCCGACCTTGCGGGCGTTGGCCCCGATGGGGTTCCAGCCCTGCCAGGAACCGCCCGCGTGGAGCACGTTGTGATACACGGTGGTGCCGTTGGCGATGGCGAGCAGCTGGGCGCCGCCGTCCGGCGTACCGGTGAGAGCGATGTCCGAGGGCGAGGAGATGCCTGGCACCCTGGCCCACGCCTGCCAACCGCCGTTCGCCTGCCGCGTGGCGTGGTAGAGCCCGCCGTCGTTGCCGACGGCGATCAGCCGGGCCGCGCCGCCCGACAGACCCGCGACGGCGACGCCGGACGCGGCGAACCCGGCGGCACCTCCGTAGCCGGCGACGCCGCGCCAGCCCTGCCAGGACCCGTTCACGTACCGGATGTTGTGGTACACCATGCCGTCGTTGCCCACGATGGCGAGTTGGAGATCACCGTTGGGAAGCCCGGTGGCCGCGACCTTCTTGGCGCCCCAGTCCGTCACCGGTGCCCAGCCCTGCCAGGAACCGTTGGCGAAACGGGCGTTGTGGTACAGCTTGCCGTCGTTGCCGACGGCGATCAGCTGGGCGTCACCGTTCGGCATCCCCGCGATGGTCACCTCCCCCGCGGCGAACCGTGCGGCGCCGTCGTACCCGTCGACCGGTGCCCAGCCCTGCCAGGAACCGTTGGTGAAGCGGGCGTTGTGGTACAGGTTGCCGTCCGTGCCCACGCCGACGACCTGGACCGAGCCGTCAGGCGTGGTGGTGATCGACTGCCGGTTCCCCGCGAAGCGGGAGGCTCCGTCGTAACCGTCCAACGGCGCCAACGGGGTCCAGTGGCCCTGCGCCGTGCGGACGGCGTGATGGAAGTCGCCGCTGTCGGACGGGACGGCGGGCGGGTAGGGATCCGCGTGGTCGGCGCCCAGGCCGGCCGCCGGACCGCAGTTCGGCCAGGCACGCTCGCCCTGAACCGCCAGCACCCGCTCGGCCGTGAGGATCTGCTGCTTCTTCGTGGCCTGGTGAGCGTAGGCGGCGTACTGCGTGCCGCCGAACTCACGCCAGGTGGAAGCGCTGAACTGAAGGCCGCCGTAGTAGCCGTTGCCCGTGTTGATGGACCAGTTGCCGCCGCTCTCGCACTGGGCCACCTTGTCCCAGGTACTGACCGAGGCGGCCTCGGCGGTGGTACCCGCCAGGGCTGAGAGCAACAGTGCGCCGACGACGGGGACGGCGGACATGACGCGATGCAGGGAACGAGTTCGGGGCATGGGTGAACGGCTCCTGTCGACAGAGCGGTGAGGGAAGAGGGGAGAGGCCCGCGCACCGCCGGACGGCGGTGCGCGGGCATCCGGACCGGCGGTCCGGGCGGATGAGCGGATCAGCGGGCGGTGGCGAGCACCTGCGCCGTGCCGTCCGGCATTCCGGCGATCGCGACCCGCTGCGCGCCGAACCTGGCCGCGCCGCCGTACCCGGCCAGCGGAGCCAGACCCTGCCAATGGCCCGCCGGGGTGCGCACGTCGTGGTAGACGTGTCCGTCGTTGCCGATGGCGAGCACCTGGGAGGAGCCGTCGGGCAGACCGGCGATGGCGATGTCACTGGCCGCCAGGCGGGAGGCTCCGCCGAACCCGGCGAGCGGAGCGAACGCCGTCCAGGTGCCGTCCGCACGGCGGACGCGGTGGTAGGTGTATCCGTCGTTGCCGACCGCGAGGACCTGCGCGGAGCCGTCGCCGACTCCGGCGATGGCGACGCTGGTGGCGGACATCCGGCTCGTGCCGACGCCGTCGAGCGGGGCGAACCCGGACCAGGAGCCGGAGGCGTGGCGGACGTTGTGGTACACGTTCCTGTCGTTGCCGACGGCAAGGACGTGGGCGTCGCCGTTCGGGGTGGTACCGACGGCCACGTCGGCCGCCGCGAAACGCGTCGCCCCGTCGTAGCCGTCGAGCCAGGCGAAGCCCGTCCACGAACCGCTCTTGAGGCGGACGGTGTGGTAGACGTTGCCGTCGTTTCCGACCGCGAGGACATGGGAGGAGCCGTCGGGGGCACCGGCGATCGCGGCGTTGCTCGCCGCGAAGCGGGACGCGCCTCCGAATCCGTTGAGCGGGGCGAATCCGGTCCACGAGCCGCTGGTGTATCGGGAGTTGTGGTAGAGGTTGCCGTCCGTACCGATGCCGACGACCTGGGCCGATCCGTCGGGGGTGCCGCTGATGCCCACACCGTGGCCGTGGAAGTACGGAGCCCCGCCGAAGCCGTTCAGCGGGGCGAACCCGGTCCAGCTGCCGTCGGCGCGGCGGTACTCGTGGAAGAAGCGCCCCTGCCACGATTCCTGGGTGGGGCCGTCCGTGATCCGGTGGTAGCGGTACGCGAGCATGCCACGGGAGTTGAGCTCCGAACGGGACACGTTGCGCTGCCGGGTCGGCCCGCTGCGTCCGTACTCCTCCATGATGACGGCGGTCTGCCTGCTGCCGTCCGTCCACCCGACGAACAGCATCACGTGGGTGTCGATGTTGTTGAGCGCGTCGCCCGGGAGCAGCGCGTCAAGTCCGCTGAGACGCGTGGAGACACCGCGCAGCGTCCAGGTGTTGAGGCTCTCGGGGAGCTGCCAGGCCATCGAGACGAAGCCGGAGCAGTCCTGGCGGTAGCGACCGCCGGTCTGGCCGTCGTACCACCAACCCCACGGGCTCTCCAGTCCGTTGGGGCTGTACGGCACCCGCAGGTCGACCCAGACGCGGCCGCGCGCGAGGACCTGCTGGCGGGTGACGGGGTCGCCGAGGTCGCCGTTGCCGAGCGAACCGTTGGACGTGGGCCGGATCCACTGACCCGAGACCAGGGTGTCGGCGTGGGCCTGTGACGCGGCCGCGACGGGAACGACAGCGGCGGCCGCGACGGCGGTGGCACCGCGAAGGATTGAGCGCCTGCTGGGCATGAGTCTCCCCTTGAGGAATTGGCTGCATGACGGAAGGCGCCCTGGGTCTCACGGACCTCCGGGGCACCTGGAGCGCCGCGCCATCCTCATCGAAGGGTTGAGCGATTGTCAATCTATAGTGAAACTACAAGGCTTCACATTTCACGTTCTCCCACGTGAGAGATCTAAACTCGCCATCTTCCGTTCAATACACTGAACTCACAAGGGTGTCCGATCACCCCGGCGGATCAGCTGCCGCCGACTGTCAGCGGGAAGGGCGGGCCGCGCGGAGCGACCCGTCGGCAGCCCTCGCGGGTGCATCATCGAACGTGGGGAGACCATCGACGAGGAGCGGCGATGAGGCTGTCCTTCCTTGAGCCCCTCTACGCGGAGCCGGGGCCGTACGCCTCCGTGTATCTGGACACCTCCCGGGACGCCGAGCATCCCGAGCGGGCGATCGCCCTGCGCTGGCAGCGATTGCGCGAGAGCCTGTCCCGTCAGGGCGCGGACGGAACGCTGCTGGACGTGCTGGAGGAGGCGGTCGGCGCCGACGCGGAGGTGCCAGGCGTGCACGGGCAGGCGGTCTTCGCCGCCCACGGCATGCTCGTCCTGGACGGGGAGCTGCCCTCGCCGCCTGAGCGTGATTCCGCGCGCTACAGCACGCTGCCGGACGCGATGCCCCTGGTCACGCAGCATGTCCCGGAGATCCCGTACATGGCCGTGGTCGTCCACTACCGCGGTCTGCCGACGGCCGAGGCCCACGGCTGGGTGACGCTGGAGGCGGAGACCGGCACCTGGCCCGCCTCCACCGTCACACCGGGTGAGCGGCTGCACCGCAGGGTCCCCGTGGCGACCTGGCACCGCACCTCCCTGCGGCTCGGCCACCGGCTGGACGAACAGGCGCGGCGCGCCCATGCCGAGGCCGTCGTCGTGGGCGGGGACGAGTGGGCGTGCAACGTGCTCGTCCGCCGCCTGCCACGCACACTGCGGGACCGGGTCGTACGCGTGGGCGGCCGCACCCCCACCGAAACCGGACGGGCCCTGCTGGAGCCGCAGCTCGACACCGTCTTCCGCGGTCACATGGCCGCGCACGACTGGGAGCTGGTGCAGATCTTCATCGGCCGGCGCGCCGTCGGCGGGCCCACGACGGAGGGTCTTGCCGCCACCGTCGCCGCCCTGCAACGCGGCCAGGTCGCGGCGCTGCTCCTCAACCGACCGCCCGGTTCCTCACCGCGGCTCTGGGTAGGCCCGCACCCCACCCAGCTCGCCCTGACGGAGCCCGAGTTGCTCTCCTTCGGCGTGCGGGCCCCGCACGAGGAACGCGCCGACGAGGCCCTCGTCCGCGCCCTCGTCGGCACCGGTGCCGAGCTGGTCGCCGTGCCCGAGAGCGAACTGGCCCTGCACGACGGCGTGGGCGCCCTCCTGCGGTACGCCGACCCCGGAACCCCGTCCTGACGCCCCTCCGCGGTGGCCGCCCCGTGTCGACCACCGGTCCGACCTCACGGATGGGGACTGACAAGGGCCCCCGGACGCCCCCGGCGCGCGGAGTTGTCGGTGCCGCTTGGTACAACTGCTCGCGTCATCCGATCAACGCCGTCCGGTGTCTGGAGCACTCATGACCATTTCGGGATATCTGCAGGAGTTCCACGGCCTGCCCGTGTTCCACTTCCCGGATCGTGACACCGTCGTCGAACTGCCGGACGCCGCTTCCGTGGCCTGGCGCGTCTCCGGCCCGACCTACTGTGAAGCCGAGGACGAGCAGTGGGAGCAGGTCTTCGCCCGCTTCCTCGCGGACGTCGACACGGAGCGGGTCCGCGCGTTGATCGTCGGCGGCTGGGACGAGGCGTACGAGAACTCGTCCGCCGCGATCGTCGCCGCGATCGTCGCGGCCAAGGACAGGCTGCCCGGTCTCGAGGCTCTCTTCCTCGGCGACATGGGCTTCGAGGACTGCGAGATCTCCTGGATCCAGCAGTCCGATGTGACGCCGCTGCTCGCGGCCTACCCCGCCCTTCGGGAGTTCGGGGTGCGCGGCGGTTCGGAGCTCGCCTTCCCGGCGATCCGGCACTCCGGACTGCGCACGCTCGTGGTGGAGTCGGGCGGTCTCGGTGCCGACGTCGTCCGTGGCATCGCCGGGAGCGACCTGCCCGCGCTGGAGAAGCTGGACCTGTGGCTCGGCACGGACGCGTACGGCGGTGACTCCTCGGTCGCCGATCTGGAGCCGCTGCTCGCCGGCGCCCGCCTCCCCGCCCTGCGCCATCTGGGGCTGCGCAACAGCGTCATCCAGGACGAGATCGCCGCCGCCGTGGCGAGCGCCCCGGTGGTCGCCCGGCTGACCCGCCTCGACCTGTCGATGGGCACGCTCACGGACGAGGGCGCCGAGGCACTGCTCGCCGGGCAGCCGCTGACCCACCTCACCCACCTCGACCTCTTCCACCACTATCTGTCGGAGAAGACGATCGAGCGGATCGTCGACACCCTCACCCCGCACGGCGTGACCGTCGACGTCGACGACGCGCAGGATCCGGAGGACGACGGCGACGGCGAGATCTACCGGTACGTCGCGGTCGCCGAATGACGCACTCCCCGCCCCTCGCGCACCCCCGCCTCGTCGTCGTCGGCAACCCGGCCAACCGACGGGTCGCGTTCTTCCGCGACGCGGTGCGGGCCGCCGGGCTGCCAAAGGTGCGGGTCGAGCCCTGGCTCGACGTCCTGCGGGGCGGGGCACGGTTCCACCCGGGCGAGATCGTCCGGCTCGAATCGCCCGGCGAGGAGCCGGAGGTCGACCGGTTGCTGCGCGGCACGGACGACCCGACCCGGGTCGAGGGCACGGGCCGCTGGTACGAGTCGTTCACCGCGGCCACGACGGAGCTCGCCCGGAGCGTGGACGACGCCGGCGCGATCCTCGTCGACGACCCCGCCGAGCTGGCGGTGCTGTTCGACAAACGGCTCGCCCACGCCCGGCTGCGCGAAGCCGGAGTCCCGGTGCCGGAGTCGCCGACATCGGGGGCGGACGCCCCCGCCGTACGGGGCTGGGCGGACGTCCGCGCCCTGATGGCGGCGTCAGGGCTGCGCCGGGTCTTCGTGAAGCTCGCCCACGGCTCGTCCGCCTCGGGGGTCCTGGCCGTGGAGACGAACAGCGCCGGCCGGGTGCAGGCCACCACCTCCGTGGAACGCGCCCCGGACGGGCGACTCTTCAACTCCCTGCGGGTGCGCCGCTATACGAGGGAGCGCGAGGTCGCAGCCGTCGTGGACACGCTCGCCCCCGACGGGCTGCACCTGGAGCGCTGGTTGCCGAAGGCGGCGCAGGGGGGCCGGGTGGCCGATCTGCGCGTGGTGGTGATCGCCGGCCGGGCCACCCACGCCGTCGTACGGACCAGCCGCTCCCCCATGACCAATCTCCATCTGGGCGGCAC
Source organism: Streptomyces sp. NPDC056527 (assembly GCF_042794475.1). Lineage (NCBI taxonomy): Bacteria > Bacillati > Actinomycetota > Actinomycetes > Kitasatosporales > Streptomycetaceae > Streptomyces > Streptomyces sp. NPDC056527. The sequence continues at coordinate 43,620 of NZ_JBHTTQ010000012.1, read as the reverse complement.
CCGGGGCGACCTGGGCACCGTGCGCGCGGCGATCGCAGGCGCAGGCGGCCGGTGGGCGGACGCGCTCGGCGTGTGCGAGCGGGCCGCCGAAGCATTCCCCGGGACACAGTGCGTCGGCGTCGATCTGCTTCCGGCCGTCGGCTGGCGGCGCTTCGCCGTCGGCGAGGTCAACGCCTTCGGCGATCTCCTCCCCGGCCTCACCGGCCTCCCGGGCAGCGGCGCGGAGGGCCAGGACACCTACGCGGCCCAGGTCTCCGCACTCCTCCGCAAGAGTCCTTCTCGCACCACACGTACCACCCGCACCACAGGAACGAGCACCGCGTGAACCAGCCTCCCGCACCCGACATGAACGAGATCGTGGGCAGCCACGATCTCCTCCTGGTCACGCTCGACACCCTCCGTTACGACGTCGCGGCCGAGCTCGCCGCCGCCGGCCGCATCCCGAATCTGGCCCGGCACCTCCCCGGCGGCCGATGGGAGCGCCGGCACGCCCCCGGCAGCTTCACCTACGCCTCCCACCAGGCGATCTTCGCGGGCTTCCTGCCGACCCCGGACACCCAGGGCCCGCATCCCCGCCTCTTCGCCGCACGGTTCGCGGGCAGTGAGAGCACCGCCGGCGGCACCTTCGTCCACGACACCCCCGATCTGGTCTCCGGTCTGGCGAAGGAGGGATACCGCACCGCCTGTGTCGGCGGCGTCGGCTTCTTCAACGGCCAGGGCCCCCTCGGCTCCGTGCTGCCCGGTCTCTTCCACGAGAGCCACTGGGAGCCCGACTTCGGCGTCGCCTCCCCCACCTCCTTCGAGTCCCAGGTGACCCGAGCCGAGGAGATCGTCGCCGCGCTCCCGCACGAGGCGCGCCTCTTCCTCTTCGTCAACGTCTCCGCGCTGCACCAGCCCAACTGGTTCCATCTGCCCGGCGCGACCCGGGAGTCCGGCGACACCCGCGCCTCGCACGCGGCGGCGCTCGAGTACGTCGACCGGCACATCGGCCGGCTCTTCACCGCCATGAGCAGCCGTCGAAGCTGCTTCGCGATCGTCTGCTCCGACCACGGCACGGCCTACGGGGAGGACGGCTTCACCGGTCATCGCTTGGGCCACGAGGTCGTGTGGACCGTCCCGTACACCCACTTCTTCCTGGCCGGCCCGGAGCGGGAGGCCGTCGCATGACCGGGACCCCGCGTCCGTACGAGAGCTATGTCTACGCCTACCCGCACAAGACCGCGTACCGGAAGCTCCCCGACCCCACGCCCTCCCTCGCGGCTCTGTGGGCGGACGAGCCGAAGGACGCCCTCTCCCTCTATGCGCACATTCCGTTCTGCGAGGTCCGCTGCGGCTTCTGCAACCTCTTCACCCGGATCGGCGCCCCGGACGAACTGACCAGCCGCTATCTCGACGCGCTCGACCGGCAGGCGACAGCCGTACGGGAGGCGCTCGGCGACGCCGAGCCGGTCCGCTTCGCCACGGCCGCCTTCGGCGGCGGCACCCCCACCTTCCTCACCGCGGGCGAGCTGGAGCGGCTCTGCGACATCGCGGAGAAGCGGATGGGCGCGGATCTGCGGGCCGTCCCGCTCTCCGTGGAGACCTCGCCCTCGACGGCGACGGCCGACCGGCTCGCGGTCCTGTCCGAGCGGGGCGCCACCCGGCTGAGCATCGGGGTGCAGAGCTTCGTCGAGGCCGAGGCCCGCGCGGCCGTTCGTCCCCAGCGCCGCGCCGATGTCGAGGCCGCGCTCAGTCGCATCCGGGACACCGGCGTCCCCGTCCTCAACATCGATCTGATCTACGGCATCGACGGCCAGACCGAGGAGTCCTGGGTTCGTTCCCTCGACGCGGCACTCGCCTGGGCGCCCGAGGAGCTCTACCTCTATCCCCTCTACGTCCGTCCGCTCACCGGCCTCGGCCGGCTCTCCCCCACCGCGGACCGGGAGTGGGACGAGCAGCGTCTGCGGCTGTACCGCCACGGCCGGGACCATCTGCTCGCGCGGGGATACGAGCAGGAGTCGATGCGGATGTTCCGGCGCGCCGACGCCACGCCGCAGGGCGCCGACGACTACGCCTGCCAGACCGACGGGATGATCGGACTGGGCTGCGGGGCGCGCTCGTACACCTCCTCGCTGCACTACTCCTTCGACTACGCCGTCGACATGAGAGAGGTCCGCTCGATCATCGACGCCTACACCGGGACGGGGGACTTCACGCGCGCCCAGGTCGGCCGGTGGGTCGACGCGGACGAGGCGCGCCGTCGCCATCTGCTCCAGTCCCTCCTGCAGGCCCGGGGCATGTCCACGGCCGCCTACGAGGAGCGGTTCGGCACGTCTCCGATCGCGGACTTCCCGGCCGAACTGGGCCGGTTCGAGACGCTCGGCTGGCTGGATCCGACGGCGCCCGCCGGGCTGCTGCGGCTGTCGCCCGAGGGTCTGGCCCACTCGGACGCGCTCGGTCCCGCGCTCTTCTCGCCGGCCGTCCGGGCGGCGATGGCCGCCTACGAGCCGAAGTAACGGGGGTGACGGCATGGACCTGACGATCCTCTACCGGGGCCCTCTCGCCTCCTGCGACTACGACTGCCCCTACTGTCCCTTCGCCAAGCGCCGCGACAGCCGTGAGCAGCTGCGCGCCGACCGCGCCGCGCTGGAGCGCTTCTCCGCCTGGGCGGCCGGGCAGACCGGCGACCGGCTGAGGATTCTCTTCACCCCGTGGGGCGAGGGCCTGGTCCGGTCCTGGTACCGGCGCGCCCTCACCGAGCTGTCGCGCCTCCCGCACATCGAGCGGGTGGCGATCCAGACGAATCTCAGCTGTCGCACCGACTGGCTGGCCGAGGCCGATCCCGAGACCCTCGCGCTCTGGTGCACGTACCACCCGGGGCAGACGCCCTACGACCGCTTCCTCGCCAAGTGCCGTGACCTGGCCGCCCGGGGCACGCGTTTCAGCGTCGGGATCGTCGGCCTGCCCGATCACCGGGAGCACGCCCGGCGGCTGCGGGACGATCTCCCACCCGAGGTCTACCTCTGGGTGAACGCCGCCGAGGGGCACACGTACACCGATGGGGAGGCCGAGGGCTGGACGGCCCTCGACCCCCTCTTCCCGTACAGCCGTCGTCCGCACCCCTCGGCCGGTCTCCCCTGCCGGACCGGCGAGTCGGTGATCTCGGTGGACGGTGACGGGACGGTGCGACGCTGCCACTTCGTGAAGGCCGAGCTCGGCAACCTCTACGACGGTTCGTACCGCGCGGCCCTGCGGCCACGCGCCTGCCCCCTCGCCGTCTGCGACTGCCACATCGGATATGTCCATCTGGAGACGCTGCCGCTGTACGACGTGTTCGCGGGCGGCGTCCTGGAACGCGTCCCCGCCGCGCTCACAGAGGCATGAGGTCCGGCCGCTTGGCCTCCACGTAGTCCCCCGAGCTCTCACCCCGCAGCCGCCTGCCGATCCACGGCACGAGGTACTCCCTGGCCCAGTTGATGTCGTCGCGGCGCACCTCCAGCGTGCCGCGCGGCGGCAGCGGCGGCCACGGCTGGTCCGGGTCGGCCGGCACCTCCAGACCGAGGACCTGGGCGGCGCGCAGCGCGACCCGGGTGTGGCCCTCGGGCGAGAGGTGCAGCCGGTCGTCGTCCCAAGCCCGCCTGTCCTGCACCGACTTGAGCGACCACAGGTCCAGGACCGGGCAGCCGTAGCGGTCGGCGACGGCCCGGACATGGGCCGTGTAGGTGGCGATCTTGCCGCGCAGATGGCGCAGCACGGGTACGTCGCGGGTGTCGAAGCCGGTCGTCACCATGACCGTGCCGACGGCCGAGGTCAGATCGGCGACGGCGCGCTCGAAGCGCTCGGCGACGTCGTCCGGGTCGGTGCCCGGGCGGATGATGTCGTTGCCCCCCGCGCAGAAGGTCACCAGGTCGGGGGCGAGCTCCTTCGCCCTGGGGACCTGCTCCTCGACGATCTGGTCGAGGAGGCGGCCGCGTACGGCCAGGTTGGCGTATCGGAATGCGTCGTGCTCCGGCAGCTGGTCGGCGAGCAGGACCGCGAAACGGTCCGCCCATCCGACGTACTTCCCGTCGGGGCCGGGGTCTCCGACGCCCTCGGTGAAGCTGTCACCGATCGCCGCGTACGACCCGAATACGTCCATGTCTCTTGATCTCGAATCGTCTGCCACGGGAACTCATCTTTCCCTTATGGGTGTGACCTACGCGACCGTAAGGAGGGGTTGACGCCGGGTGAGATACGCCACCGGTCAAGATTCCGCCAAGCCGGAATACGGCGGTACGCGAAGGGGCCCGGCACACAGGTGCCGGGCCCCTTCGGATGCTGGGTGTACGTCAGATGCTGACGCCGTGCGAGCGCAGGTAGGCCAGCGGGTCGATGTCCGAGCCGTAGCTCGGTCCGGTGCGGATCTCGAAGTGCAGGTGCGGACCGGTGGAGTTGCCGGTCGAGCCGGAGAGACCTATCTCCTGGCCGCCGGTGACGGTCTGGCCGGCGGAGACGCCCAGGGAGGAGAGGTGGGCGTACTGCGAGAACGTGCCGTCGGCGTGCTGGATGACGACCTCGTTGCCGTACGAGCCGCTGTTGCCCGCGGAGTAGACGGTGCCCGCGCCGACGGCCTTGACCGAGGTGCCGGAGGAGGCGATGAAGTCGACACCGGTGTGGTAGCCGGAGGACCACATGGCGCCGGAGGCGCGGTACGGGGTGGAGATGCCGCCGCTGACCGGGGCGACCCAGCCGGAGGACGCGGCCTTGGCGGGGGCGGCCTGCGCCGGCGTGGACGCCGGGGCCTGGGTGGACTCGACCGTGCCGCGGTCGCTGCTGCGCGAGCTGCGCTCGCCCGAACCGGTGGAGGACTTCTCCGCCTTGGGCGCGGCCTTCGGGGCGGCCTTGGGCGCGGCGGCCTTGGCCGTCGACTTGGCGCCGAGGGTGAGCTTCATGCCGGGAAGGATCAGCGAGGGGTTCCCGCCGACGACCTGGCGGTTGTCCTCGTAGAGCTTCTTCCAGCCACCCGCCAGGTGGTGCTCGGAGGCGATCTTCGACAGGTAGTCGCCACGCACGACGGAGTACGTCTTCGGCTTGGCGGCCTTGTCGGCGGCCGGGGCCTTCGCGGGAGCGGCGGCGACGGCGGCGACGGCCTGCTCGGGCGTCACGGTCGGGGCGCCCTTGTCGGCGGCGTGGGCTCCGGTCGCACCGAGGAGCGGCAGGGCGACGACGGCGCCACCGGTGCCGGCGGCGACGAATCCGCGCGTGATCGGGTTGGCCTTGGGACGGCGATGCTTACCCTTTGCGGGCATGGCGAATTCCTCTCCGTCGCCTGCGAGGTGAGCTGTCGGGTTCGGACTGGAGATGTCCGGCCGCGTTCTCACGCGGCTTAACCCCAAGCCGTCCGGATCGACCGGTTCGGCGTACTTACCTGGGTCCCCCGCTCCTGCCTTACGTGGATGGGTGCGGATTCCGGGCGGTGGCAGGATTCGGCGGTCCGACCGGATTGACGGTGACCGTAGACGAGCGGGGTCGGCGCGAACAAGCCACCACTTTTCTCTCGCATTCAGGGCCGGGATATCCGCGCCGAATTCCGGTCACCCTCCGTGGAGGGCGGAACCTCGATCCCCTTTTCCGGTACGGAGTTTGCCCGGAACGATCAGGCACGGTCCGTCACTTTTATGACGCTGCTCACGCATGGGAACCCATCTCCCCTATTAACAGGGCGCGTTATGCCTAAGGGCCCAATTCGGACAGAACACCCATTCCCATGCCCCGGGGGTGTGCGCAGCCGACGCCACCCGGGATGATTGGCCGAGGAACCGATCTCGATCAGCCAACCTTCAGGAGCACTCGTGACGCAGCAGCTGCCTCAGGTCCCGTCGACCGAACCCGAGCTCACGGGGGTACGCAACTTCCGGGACGTGGGCGGCCTGCCGACCGTGAACGGCGGATCGGTGCGGTTCGGACGCCTCTTCCGCAGCGGCCACCTCGCGCACGCCACCGAGGAGGACGCGGCCTTCCTCTCCACCCTCGGACTGCACACGATCTTCGACTTCCGCAACCAGGCGGACCGGAAGGTCGAGGGCCCGGACGTCGATCTTCCGGGTGTACGAAATGTGAACATACCGCTCAACGACCCGGCCGACGGCAAGGAGTTCTGGAAGCTGGTCAGCACGGGCGAGCTGGAGCAGCTCCGCGCCATCCTGGGCGACGGCAAGGCGGCCGCCCGAATGTCTGATTCGTACCGGAAGATGATTGTCGAGCGGACCGCGGAGCACAGCCGCATCCTGCATGCGATGGCCGAGGACAGCGTTCCCGCGCTGATGCACTGCGCGGCCGGCAAGGACCGCGCGGGCCTGTCGATCGCCATCTCGCTGCTCGCGGTGGGCGTCGAGCGCGAGGCGATCGAGGCCGACTACGTGAAGTCGAACGACCCGCACCGCCGGTACAAGGTGCGCCGCAGCTCCACCGCCGCGGACGCCATGTCGCCCGAGGTGATGGAGCTGCTCAGCCCGCTCTTCGACGCGCGCGTCGAGTACCTGCGGGCCGCGTTCGAGACGATCGAGCAGAACTGGGGCACGGTCGAGAGCTACCTCACGGACGGCCTCACGCTCGCCCCCGAGACTCGGGAGCGGCTGCGCGAGCGGCTCGTCGCCGAGGCGTGACCCTGCCCGCTACTGGTTCTGCCCGCCGAGCATGAACAGCAGGTAGAGGAAACCGGCGAAGAGGTGCCCGGCCACCAGATAGGCGAAGAGCCGGAGCACAAGACCCTTGGGGAACTTGCCCCCGTCGCGCTCTTCACCGGTGACAGGTGCGGACTTCTCGGACATATCCGACCCTTCCGAAGGGCTCAGCGCAGATGCGGGGTTCCGTCGCCGAGGCACAGCTCGGCGGCGGGGCTCTGCATCAGCGTGTGGACGAAGAGCAGCTCGGCCCCGCCGCGGCCGGCGGCTCCGATGCGGTGCGGGGTGAGCGAGTCGAAGTGCGCGCTGTCCCCGGGATCCAGGACGTGCACGGTGTCGCCGAGTGCGAGGCGCACCTGACCTTCGAGGACGTGGAGCCATTCCTCCCCGGGATGGACGCGCACGATGTCGCTCCGGGTGGCGTACGGCACATGGACCCGAAGCGCCTGCATCGCACGACCGGGTCCGCCGGCCTGGCGGTAGATCCAGCCGTCGGCCTCGACGGGCTCTGACCGGCCCGCCCTGACGACCGGATCACGCTCCGGCGGAACCTCGCCCAGGAGCTCGGCGACCGTCGTACCGTAGATGCGGGCGAGAGCGAGCAGCATGGGCAGCGAGGGTTGCCTGCGGCCCGTCTCCAGCCGGGAGAGATGGGCCGGGGAGAGACCGGCCCGCTGGGCGGCGGCCTCCAGGGTCAGCCCGCGCCGTCGGCGCAGGGCTCGCAGCTGGGGCGCGACGTCCGGCAGGGCCTCGGGCGCGTCCGGTGCGGCGGGGTCCGGGGACGGCTCCCCGGGGAGGTGCTCCATGCCTCCATTCCGCCAGGATCTTTCCTCTGAGGCAAGTTTCTTGCCTCAGAGGCAAAACTCCGGCGGAGCGGGAGATCAGCGCTGCGCCACCGCCTGCTTGACCAGCGTCTTCCCGAAGTCCCACATCAGTCCGCCACCCCCATGGGCGTCGTCCATCGCGGCCGTGAACGCGGTCACGAAGCGGTCCACGTCCTCCTCGTCGATGATCAGCGGCGGGATCAGCTTGATCACCTCCAGATGGTCCCCCGACACCTGGGTGAGGATCCGGTGCCGCTGGAGCAGCGGGACGACGACCATCTGGGCGAAGAGCCCCTTGCGGGCCGCCTGCAGCATCGTCCACCGGCTGCGCAGCCCGAGCGAGGACGGCCGCCCGAACTCGATCCCGATCATCAGCCCGCGTCCGCGGATCTCCTTCAGCAGCTCGTAGCGCGGCACGAGCTCCTTCAGCCGCGAGGACAGCAGCTCGCCGATCCGGCGCACATGGGCCACCGTGCCCTCGTTCTCCATGACCGAGAGCACCGCGAGCCCGGCGGCCATGGCCTGCGCGTTGGAACCGAAGCTGGCCGAGTGGACGAGCACCCGGTCCATGGACGAGTAGACCTTCTTGAAGATCCAGTCCTTGCCGAGCGTCGCGCCGACCGGCACGTAGCCGCCGGAGAGCGCCTTGGCGACGCAGACCAGGTCCGGTTCGACACCGTCCTCGTGCTGGTACGCGTAGAAGTCCCCGGTCCTGCCGAGCCCCGTCTGTACCTCGTCGACGATCAGCAGCGCGCCACGTGCGTGCAGCAGCTCCTGCGCGGCGCGCAGGAAGCCGGGCGGCGCCTCGTGGACCCCCTTGCCCTGGATGGGTTCGACGACGAACGCGGCGACATCGCCCTTGCGCAGCTCCCGCTCCAGGGCGTCCAGGTCCCCCAGCTCGATCGCCGTGTCGGGCAGCAGCGGGGCGAAGCCGTCCCGGAAGCCGTCCTCTCCGTTGACCGAGAGGGAACCGGTGGTCAGCCCGTGGAAGGCGTGGGAGCAGTACAGGACCCTGGGCTTCCCGGTGGCGTACCGGGCGAACTTCAGCGCGGTCTCCACCGCCTCCGTGCCGCTGTTCCCGAAGAAGACGCGGTCCAGGTGCGGGCTGTGGGCGAGCAGCTTCTCGGCGAGCAGCCCGGGCAGGGGCTGGCAGTCGAAGCGGGTGAGGTCGGCGAGCGAGGCGTCCAGGACGTCGTGGAGGGCCTGACGGACGACGGGGTGGTGCCGCCCGAGGCCCATGACACCGAAACCGGCGAGCATGTCGAGGTGGTCGCCGCCGTCGGCGTCCCAGAAGTGGGCGCCCTCGGCCCGTACATAGACCTTGTCGAAGCCGATGGTGTGCAGCATCCGCGGAAGCTGGTGGTTGAGATACCGGGTGTGCAGCTCGTAGCGCTCGGCGCCGCGTTCGGCGAGCAGCGCCGCGAGGTCGAACTCCTTGGTCATCGCCCCTTCTTCCGGGTCAGTGCCGCGCTGATGTCCCCGGCGATCTCCACCGGGGTGAGGCCGAGATCCGCCAGCACCTCCCCGCGCTTGGCATGCGCGAGGAACTGCTCGGGGATTCCGTACGTCCGCAGGGGCACGTCGACGCCCGCGTCGCGCAGGGCCTGGCCCACCGCCGCCCCGACGCCTCCCGTACGACTGTTGTCCTCGACGACCGCGACCAGGCGGTGCAGTGCGGCGAGCGGGGCGAGGGCCTCGTCGACGGGCTTGACCCAGCGCGGGTCGACGACGGTGCACCGGATGCCGCGCCCGGCCAGCAGCTCGGCGGCCTGGAGGCAGACCTCCGCCATCACGCCGACGGTGACCAGCAGCACCTCCGCGTCCGGCTCCGAGGGTCGATCCCGGGCGGCGGGAGCCGGCCGCGGGGCGAGCAGGACGTCCATGGCGCCGATCCGCCCGACGGCCGGTACCGGAGCGCCCACGGTCTCCTTGGGGAACCGCAGCACGGTCGGGGCGTCGTCGACCTCGACGGCCTCGCGCAGCTGGGCCCGCAGCTGCTCGGCGTCGCGCGGGGCGGCGATCCGCAGGCCGGGCACGACCTGGAGGAGCGACAGGTCCCACATGCCGTTGTGGGAGGCGCCGTCCGTCCCGGTGACGCCGGCCCGGTCCAGCACGAAGGTGACACCGCACCTGTGCAGGGCGACGTCCATGAGCAGCTGGTCGAAGGCGCGGTTGAGGAAGGTCGCGTAGACGGCGACGACCGGGTGGAGGCCGCCGGCCGCGAGGCCCGCTGCCGAGACGACGGCGTGCTGCTCGGCGATGCCGACGTCCCAGACCCGGTCGGGGAAGCGCTCGGCGAACTTCGTCAGCCCGACGGGGTGCAGCATGGCGGCGGTGATCGTGACCACGTCCGGTCGCTCGGCCCCGATCTCGGCGATCGCGTCACCGAAGACGGAGGTCCAGGACGGGCCGCCGGACGGGGTCAGCGGCTCACAGGTGAGCGGGTCCATGGCGCCGACGGCGTGGAAGCGGTCGGCCTCGTCCTCCAGCGCCGGGCCGTAGCCGCGGCCCTTCTCGGTGAGGCAGTGGACGAGCACCGGCCCGTGGAAGCGCTGGGCGCGGCGCAGCGCGGACTCGACGGCTGCCACGTCGTGGCCGTCGACGGGGCCGACGTACTTCAGGCCGAGGTCCTCGAACATGCCCTGCGGCGCGAACGCGTCCTTGAACCCCTTCTTGGCACCGTGGAGCGAGCCGTACAACGGCTGGCCGATGACGGGTGTGTGCTGGAGGACGTCCTTGCCCCAGGCGAGGAAGCGCTCGTAGTCGTCGGTGGTCCGCAGGGCGGCCAGGTGGTGGGCGAGACCGCCGATCGTGGGCGCGTAGGAGCGTTCGTTGTCGTTGACGACGATGATCAGGGGCCGGTCCTTGGCGGCGGCGATGTTGTTGAGCGCCTCCCAGGCCATGCCGCCGGTGAGGGCTCCGTCGCCGATGACGGCGACCACGTGGTCCGGGCGGCCGGACACCTCGTTGGCCTTGGCGAGGCCGTCGGCCCAGCCGAGGACGGTCGAGGCGTGCGAGTTCTCGATGACGTCGTGCGGCGACTCCTCGCGCGAGGGATAGCCGGAGAGTCCGCCCTTGCCGCGCAGCTTGGAGAAGTCCTGGCGGCCGGTGAGCAGTTTGTGGACGTAGGTCTGGTGGCCGGTGTCCCACAGGATGCGGTCGGCGGGCGAGTCGAAGACCCGGTGCAGGGCGAGCGTGAGCTCCACCACGCCGAGGTTGGGGCCCAGATGGCCGCCGGTCCTGGCGACGGCGTGGATCAGGAACTGTCTGATCTCCTCGGCCAGTTCGTCGAGCTCGGCGTCGCCGAGCGGCCGGAGGTCCCGCGGCCCCCGAATGTTCTCCAGAATCGTCATGCTCGGCCCCCTTCGACCTGTCGACCCGGCGTCGTGCTGAGCGCTCGGGGAGTCCCGGACGGGGCTCCCCGAGCGCCTCTTCTCACCCTCGGTTGCCGGAGACGGTCTCGCGGGCCGCCCGCAGGGACTCCTTGAGCGAGCCCATGGTGGCGAGGACGGCGGTCGGCTCGTATCCGCAGTGCGCCATGCAGTTGGCGCAGCGCGGGTCCTTGCCGCGGCCGTACTTGTCCCAGTCGGTCTCCTCGATCAGCTCCCGGTACGTGGGGACGTAGCCGTCGCTCATCAGGTAGCAGGGGCGCTGCCAGCCGAAGAGCGAGTAGTTCGGGATCGCCCACGCGGTGCAGGGGAAGTCGGCCTTGCCCTCCAGGAAGTCCAGGAAGAGCGGCGAGTGGTTCAGCCGCCAGCGGCTGCGGTTGCCGCCGGCGAAGGCCTTCTTGAACAGCTCCCGGGTCTGCTCGACGCCGAGGAAGTGCTCCTGGTCGGGAGCCTTCTCGTAGGCGTACGCGGGCGAGATCATCATCTCGTCGACCTGGAGGTCGTCGTTGAGGTAGTTGAGCACCTCGATGATGGTCTGCGGGGTGTCGGTGTTGAAGAAGGTCGAGTTGGTGGTGACGCGGAAGCCGCGCCGCTTGGCCTCCTTGATCGCCGCCACGGCCTCGTCGAACACGCCTTCCTTGGCGACGGATTCGTCGTGGCGCTCGCGCAGCCCGTCGATGTGCACCGCGAAGGCGAAGTACGGGGAGGGGGTGAAGTTCTCCAGCTTCTTGCGCATCAGCATCGCGTTGGTGCAGAGGAAGACGTACTTCTTCTTCGCCACCAACTGGCGCACGATCTCGTCGATCTGAGGGTGCATCAAGGGCTCACCGCCCGCGATGGAGACCATCGGCGCCCCGGACTCCAGGACCGCGCCGACGGCCTGCGCGACCGGCATCCGCTGCTTGAGCACACCCGCCGGGTGCTGGATCTTTCCGCAGCCCTCGCACTTGAGGTTGCAGGCGAACAGTGGCTCCAGTTCGACGATCAGAGGGAACTTGTCGCGCTTGCGGAGCTTCTGTTCGAGGAGATAGGTCCCGACCCGGATGGACTGACGGAGCGGCATGGCCATAACTCGCTCACCTCCTGGGGAGCAGCAAAGAACGGTGCCATTCGAAGAATGCGGGAAGGACGGCATGAAGAACACGGAAAGCCGATATTCCACCGCGTACCGTGCCGATCCGGACCAGTTCATGTTCTGGAGCGTCCACGACCACCCGTACGGCCGCAACCGGGCGCGCTCCGGCGGCCAGCGCGGTGCCGAGCGTGGCGGCGGACTCCATGTCCACCGCGATGGCTCCGGTGGCCCGCAGCTCGGCCCGCTCGTGGCCGCGGACGACATGTCCGGAGCCGGTCAGCGGGCCGGTGTGGACCGTGCTGCCGGGCAGGGCCCGGGTCAGGGCCTTGACCAGCAGTTCCGTACCGGTGCAGGTGGTGGCGCCGTCGGGGCCTCGGGTCTCGTCGGCCACGATCAGGTCCCCGGGGTGCATCCCGGGGGCGAGACCGGCGCAGAAGCCCGAGGCGATGACGACGGCGTCCCGCCAGGGCTCGCGGTCGAGCGCCCGGGACACGGCGCGGCGGGCACGGTCGGGGCCCATTCCGGTGCGCACCACGGTGAACGGTCCGGGCGCGCCGGCCCGGTCACCGCTGCGCAGGGCGAGCTGCTCGATGCCGAGCGCGCATGCGATCAACAACGGCGGCACGCCACCGGACGAAGGCCCCGGCTCCTCGGCCATCACCCCTCCCGGGAGACGGCCGGTTCGCCGTTCACATAGCGCCCGAGCGCCGTGAGCGGGAACACCTGCCGGTAGAGGTGGTAGTTGATGGAGAAGTCCCAGGGGAAGCCGGTGCCGGTGAAGTACGGCTCGTCCCAGGACCCGTCCGTGCGCTGCGTCTCGGCCAGCCAGGCGATGCCGCGCTCCACGGCCTTGGAGTCGCGTCCGCCGGCGGCGAGCAGGGCGAGCAGCGCCCAGGCGGTCTGCGAGGCGGTCGAGGCGCCGTGCCCGATCCAGGGCTGCTCCGTGTACGAGCGCAGGTCCTCGCCCCAGCCGCCGTCCTCGTTCTGCACGGACTCCAGCCAGGCGACGGCGCGGCGGATCGCGGGGTGGGAGCGGGGCAGCCCGGCCGCGGTAAGCGCGGGGACCACCGAGCCCGTCCCGTACACGTAGTTGACGCCCCAGCGTCCGAACCAGGCGCCGTTCGGCTCCTGTTCGGCGAGCAGCCACTCGACTCCCCTGCGTGTACGGGGGTGCTGGGCCTTGCCCTCGTAGGCCAGCATCTCCACGACATGGGCGGTGACGTCGGCCGACGGCGGGTCGATGACCTCGCCGAAGTCGCAGAAGGGCAGCCGGTTGGGGAAGGGGCTGGTGTTGTCCGCGTCGAAGGCGGCCCAGGCCCCGTTCTTCGACTGCATCCCGGCGGTCCAGCGGGCGCCGCGGGCGATGGCCGCCTCGACCCCGGCGGGGTCGGGGTGCTTCACCCGGCGCAGGGCGAGGATGACCTCGGCGGTGTCGTCGATGTCCGGGTAGTTGTCGTTGTGGAACTCGAAGGCCCATCCACCCGGGGGCAGTCCCGGCCTGCGCACGGCCCAGTCACCGGGCTTGACGATCTCCTCGCCCAGCATCCAGTCGGCGGCCTTCACCAGCGCCGGATGGTCGGCCGGCAGCCCGGCGTCCGCGAGGGCGATGGTGGCGAGGCAGGTGTCCCAGACGGGCGACTGGCATGCCTCGATCATGCGTGCGCCGTCCTCGCGCCGCACGGCGAAGCGGTCGAGCGACTCGAGCCCGGCCCGCATGACGGGGTGCTCCAGGTCGTAGCCGAGCAGATGCAGGGCGATCACCGAGTAGACGGCCGGGGGCTGGATGCCGCCCCAGCAGCCGTCGTTCTCCTGGCGTTCGACGATCCAGCGGGCGGCGACGTTCATGGCCGCCTTGCGCAGTCGGCGCGGGGCCACCTTGCGGTAGACGTGCAGCCCCTTGTCGATCCGCTGGAAGGCGCCCTTCCAACTGGCCACGGAGGCCGACGGCTTCACCGGATTCGGCCGGGCCGGATCGGTGTGCAGCTCGTCCAGCGGGAAGGGCGCGGGGCGTACGGGCCGCTTCGCGGAGACCACGGTGAGCGGCACGATGGTCTGCCGGGCCCAGCAGCCGAAGTCGTAGATGTTGAGCGGGAACCACTTCGGCAGGAAGATCAGCTCGGGTGGCAGCTCGGGGAGGTCGTCCCACTTCCACCAGCCGAAGAGGGCGAGCCAGATCCGGGTGAAGACGCGGGCGGCGGCGATCCCGCCCCGGTCCCGGATCCAGGCGGAGGCGCGGGCCATGTGCGGGTCCTCGGGCAGGTCCCCGGCGAGGCGCAGCGCCACATACGCCTCGATGGTGGTGGAGAGCTCACCCGGCCCGCCGTGGAAGGTCGCCCAGGTACCGTCCTCGCGCTGCTCGCCCCGGATGAAGAGGGCGGCCGCGCGCGTGGTCTCGGCGTCCCGGATGCCGAGGAACTGACGCAGCAGGAGGTCCTCCGCGTCCATGGTGACGTTGGTCTCCAGGTCGCCCTTCCACCAGCCTTCGGCGTCCTGGCGTCCGAGCAGATGCTCGACGGAGCGTTCCGCCGCCCGTTTCGCGGCCTCTTCGAGGCCGGTCGCGAGCGCGGTGTCGACGGTGTCGCTGGCCGCGGCCGCCCGGGGTCCCACGGCCCCGGCGCTTCCGTCGGTCGTCGCTGTCATGGCTTCCCCTTCGTGCAGTCGAATACTTCTGCTTCCTCGGGTCTGCCGTCGGCCGATGCCCGGTGGCACCGGCCGGCGACTGCGCACTCATATCAGGGTGATGGTGATCATCTCTTCCGTACGACCACGAAGTCGGCGAGCGCGGTGAGCTGCGCCCTCACCCGCTCGGGCATGTCGACCTCGTGCAGGGCCTGGATGGCGATGGTGTGCTGACGGCGGGCCTCCTCGGAGGTCCACGCACGGCCGCCGGCCTCCTCGATGAGGGCCGCGCGGGTGGCGAACTCCTCCTCGGAGAAGGAGTCGAAGTCGGTGCTCTTGGCATCGGCGGCGAGCAGCTCGCCGAGCTTCTCGGACGCCGGTCCGCCGGCCGCCAGGGCGGCGACGACGGGCAGGGACTTCTTGCGCTGGCGCAGGTCGCTCCAGGTCTGCTTGCCGGTGGCCTCGGGGTCGCCCCAGATGCCGAGCAGGTCGTCGACGGCCTGGAAGGCGAGGCCGAGGTGGTAGCCGTACTCCTCCAGCTTGTCGGCGGTGCGGTCGTCGGCTCCGCCGAGGACCGCACCGATGGAGACCGCGCAGGCGAGCAGGGCGCCGGTCTTGTTGCCCTCCATCTCCAGGCACTCCTCGACGGTGACCCGGTCGCGGTGCTCGTAGGAGATGTCCTGGGCCTGCCCGTCGATGAGCTTGCGGCTGGCGGTGGTCAGCCGGCGGGTGGCGCGGCCGGCCTCGACGGTGCCGAGTTCCAGCAGCAGCTCGTTGGCCAGCGCGAAGAGGGCGTCGCCGACCAGGATCGCCTGCGCGGGACCGTGCACCTTCCAGACGGTGTCGCGGTGACGTCGCTGCTCGTCGCCGTCCATCAGGTCGTCGTGCAGCAGCGAGAAGTTGTG
The DNA here is from genome assembly GCF_042794475.1 of Streptomyces sp. NPDC056527. Classification (NCBI taxonomy): domain Bacteria; kingdom Bacillati; phylum Actinomycetota; class Actinomycetes; order Kitasatosporales; family Streptomycetaceae; genus Streptomyces; species Streptomyces sp. NPDC056527. The sequence continues at coordinate 28,167 of NZ_JBHTTQ010000012.1, read as the reverse complement.
GACGAGCTCCACGGCGACGGCTCCGGGGACGCCGACCTCGGGAGCGACGCCGGCCGCCTCGGCCGACAGCAGGGCGAGCGCGGGCCGGACGGCCTTGCCGCTGTCCCCCTCCGTGGGGTTTCCCTGCGCGTCGATCCAGCCGAAGTGGTAGGCGGCCACGGTGTCCATGGGCGGTGCGAGCCGGTCGACGGCCGCCCGCAGGACGGGGGTGGACAGGGTCCGCCCCCGCTCCAGCAGAGCGGTCACGTCCGCGGTGTCGACGGCCGGTTTCACCGGGGGCACAGTCGGCACGGTCTCTCCTCTTGTTCCAGTACTCACACTCATACCGCCTCCTGCAGCGGATGTTCATGGCGGCGGCCGAGGGCGGAGAGCGCGGCGCCCGCGGCGCTGAAGCCGCTGCGAACGGCGCCCTCCATGGTCGCGGGCCAGCCGGTGGCGGTCCACGCGCCGGCCAGATACAGGCCGGGGGCGTGGGTGCGGGCGGCGGGGCGGAGCCGGCCGACGCCCGGTGTGGGGGCGAACGTCGCCGTCCGCTCCCTGGTGACGAAGAAGTCCCTGACCTCGGCGGTGCGGGCGGCGGGCAGCAGCCGCTCCAGCTCCGGGAGGTAGCGCTCGCGGAGCACGGAGACGGGCTCGTCGATCTCGCTCTGTGCGGCGGACTGGGAGACGGCCAGATACTGTCCTCCCGCCCGTCGCCCACCACCACCCACGTTCGAGGGCCCTTCGGGCCCGCCCCTCAGCAGGCCGGAGGAGTCGGTGCGGTCGAAGACCCACTGCACCGGGGAGCCGAGCGCGGTGAAGAACGGCTGCTTGAGCACCTTGCGGTCGTAGACGACGTGCACGTTGAGGATGGGCGCGGTGCCGATGTCGAGGAGCCGGTCGGGGTCGTCGAGGGCGCCCTCGGGCAGCAGCTCGCGGGTCTCTCGCTGCGGCACGGCGAGCACGACGGCGTCCGCCTCGATGGTCTCCCCCGGCACCTCGACGCTCCATCGGCCGTCGTCGGTACGGGAGATCCGATCGGCCTTGACCCGCAGTTCGGTGCGTACGCCGAGGGAGTCGAGGGCCTTGCGGGCGAGCGTGTCGTGGAGCTCGCCGAGGGGGACGTGCGCCCAGCCGATGTCGGCGGCGCCCGGCTCGGAGAGCAGGCCGGTCTTGAAGACCATCGCGGCCAGGCCCATGGAGGCGTGTGGCGCCGTGGCGTTGAGGGTGGCGACGCCGACCAGGTCCCACAGGGCCTCGACGGCGCGCGCGGACTGCCCGTGGCGGCCGAGCCAGGTGGCGAAGTCGATGCCGTCGAGGGCCGGGTCGGCGGGGTCGAGCGCCTTGAGCGCGAGCGCGGCGCGCCCGACGCTCGCCCGCTCCACGAGGGAGAGGTGCGGATAGGTCGCCAGGCTCTTGGCGAGGTGCAGCGGTACGGGCAGGGCGGTGCGGCGCAGCCGGCCGAGGCGGGGGCCGCGGGGGTGGCCGACGTCGAGGACGGGCACGTCCAGTCGGTCCTGGAGGGGCGCGAGGTGGGCGCCCTCGACCCGGTCGAGGAACCAGCGGTAGGCCGTGCAGCAGCGCAGATAGACGTGCTGCCCGTTGTCGACGGTGAGCTCGCCGCGCCGGAAGGAGAAGGCGAGGCCGCCGAGTCGCGGCCGGCCTTCGAGCAGCGTCACGCGCAGCCCGGCGTCCGCGAGCTGGAGTGCGGCGGTGATCCCGGCGAGGCCGCCGCCGACCACGACGGCGTGCGGTGCCCGCGGCATGGACTCGTCGGTGGTCATGCGCTCCCCCTTGCGGCCGTCGCAGTCAGGGACGCCGCCGCGCGGCGCCGGGTTGCCCGGTGCTCCGGCTCGTGGACACGCATCACGCGCGCCTCCTGATGGTCCGTCGGGAGATGTGGCGGGCGTCCAGGCCGGAGAGGCCGCGCACGGCGACGTACGCCTTCTCACGGCCGGGCAGCGAGACGCGGCCGCGCAGCACCGCCTCGGGGTCGCGCTCGATCCGGTCGAGCAGGCGCCGGTAGATCCCGGCCATGGCCGCGACACAGGCGCCGCTGCGCCGGTCGAGCATGGGCAGCAGCCGGTAGCCCTCGGCGAACAGGGCGCGGGCCCGCCGTACCTCGAAGTGCACCAGGCCGGTGAAGTCGGCCCCCTCGGGCGGGGTCTCGCTCGCGAAGCCGTCGCCGCAGCCGAACTTGGCCAGGTCGTCGGCGGGCAGGTAGGTGCGCCCGTTCCCGGCGTCCTCGCGCACGTCACGGAGGATGTTGGTGAGCTGGAGGGCGAGCCCGAGCGTGTCGGCGTACTCGGGGGCGCGTTCCACTCCCTGCGCGCCCGGCTGGGTGCCGAAGACACCGAGGGAGAGCCTGCCGATGGCCCCGGCGACGCAGCGGCAGTAGACCTTGAGGTCGTCCCAGGTCTCGTACGTCTCACCGCGTACGTCCATCAGGACCCCGTCGATGAGCTCGTCGAGGCCGCCGAGCGGGATCGGGAAGCGGCGGGAGGCGTCGGCGAGGGCCACGGCGACGGGGTCGGTGTCGTCGTCGTCGACCTCGTCCTTGCGGATCCGCTCCAGGAGCGCGCGGGTGGATTCGAGCCGGTCCCGCTTCGCCTCGGCCGCGAGGGTGCCGTCGCCGATGTCGTCGACGCGTCGCGAGAACGCGTACAGCGCCGACATGGCCTGCCGCTTCTCCGTCGGCAGCAGTCGGATGCCGTAGGCGAAGTTACGGGCCTGCTGTCCGGTGACGGCCTCGCAGTAGCTGTACGCGGCCTGTACCGGCGCCGACGTCTCCGTCTGTCCTTCCACGGTCCGGCTCACCCCTCTCTCCGCGCTCTGAGCAGGATCGATCCCGCTTCGCGCATCAGACTCGGCTTGGTGGGCTTGGGCGGCTTCGGCAGTACGTCGTACCCGCCTCCGGCGGCGGCGATCGCGTCGAGCGCGGCGAGTCCGCCGGCCGTGAAGCCGGCGAGCAGCAGGCGCAGCCTGCCGTGGACGCTGGCCACCAGCGGGGCTCCGTCGTTCAGCAGCTCGCGGGCGCGCTGCGCCTCGAAGGCGATGAGCGCGCGGACCGACGCGCCGGCGGTGGGCCGGGCGAGGTCGGCCTCGGTGACGTGGAAGGCCTTCATGTCCTCGGCCGGCAGGTAGATCCGGTCGCGGCCGAGGTCCTCGGCGACGTCCTGGAGGTGCTCGACGATCTGCAACGCGGTGCAGATGTCGTCGGAGTGGCGGATGCGCTCGGGGGTGGCGGTGCCGGTGATCCCGAGGACGAGCCGGCCGACGGGGTTCGCGGAGAGCTCGCAGTACGCGAGGAGGTCGTCGTACGTCTCGTAGCGGCGCACCAGCTGGTCCTGGCGGTTGGCCTGGATCAGGCCGAGGAAGGGCTCGGGCGTGAGACCGCAGCGGCGCACGGTCGGCTGGAGGGCCAGGAGCAGGGGGTGGCGCGGGACGGAGTCGAAGACCCGCAGCAGGTCGGCCTCGAAGGCGTCCAGCATCGCGAGCCGGTCCTCGGCACGCTCGGGGGCGACGCCGAGGTGGCGGGCGTCGGCTCCGCCGGGTGCGAGATCGCCGTCGCCGATGTCGTCGACGAGACGGGCGTAGCCGTAGACGGCCATGAGGTCGTCACGCCAGGCGCGCGGCAGGAAGAAGGGGGCCACGGGGAAGTTCTCGTCCGCGGCCTTGTCGAGCGTGGTGCGCGAGGAGGCGTCGTGGCGCACCTGCCGGGTTCCCGTCACTGGGGGCTGCCCGACGCGGGGACGGCGACACCCTCGTGGAGCTGGAGATTTTGCGTCATGGCCGTCACATCTCCTGTTCTACACTGCCGATCCAATCCATCCTATTTCGGACACGCCACCGGGCCTCCCCAGAGGCTCGCCGCCCGACGGCCGGGATGCCTAGGGGGTATCGCCCCACTTGCCACGAATCAGCACCGGTACAGCTTACGTTGTACAACGCCCACTGCCTCGTCGGGGTGCGACCCGCTTTGCGAAAACATCACCGGGCTCGCCAACCTTCCGGCGTGGCGCGGCAGTTCACGGATCCGTGACGTTCAGTCCGCGCGGGCGCCGGAGACGACCATGGCGAGGGTGGACTCGACGACGTCCGCGCGGCGCCGCTCCGGAAGGCGGCGCAGCGGGCCGTCGAGCAGCAGGAGTGACAGTCCGTGCACGGCCGACCACGCGGCGGCCTCGGCGGCGGGCCGGGCCTGCCGAGGGATGCGCCCGACCCGGGTGAGGGCCTGCAGGGCGTCCGTGAGCAGCGTGAACGCCCGGATCTCGGGTTCGGGCTCGGGTGCCCGGCCGGCGGGCGCCCACTCCTCGCCGCAGGGCGGCCGAGGGGTGCAGAACGCGGCCCGGTAGAGGCCGGGCTGGTCCAGGGCGAAGCCCACGTAGCCGCGGCCGAGAGCGGCGAGGCGCAGCTCGGCGGCGACGGTGGCGTCGTCGGCCCCGGGTGCCCGGTCGGCGGCGCGCTCCATGGACTCCGCGAGCGCGCGCTGGGCGTGCACCTTGACGGCCTTCAGGAGCTCCCCGCGGCCGTCGAAGTGCCGGTAGGCGGCGGTGGGCGAGACGCCGACCCGGCGGGCCGCCTCCCGCAGGACGACGCGGTCGGGACCGCCTTCGGTGGCCAGGTCGACGGCGGCGCAGATCAGCGCGTTGCGCAGATCGCCGTGGTGGTAGGACTTTCCCCCCGAGATCGCTGCCATGCGCTCATCCTGCCCGATGTTGACCGCATGAACATTCCAGGCGGGTGGCGCGACGCGCCGCGGAGAACGCGAAGGCCCCCGCCGGTCCGGCAGGGGCCCCGCGGCGCGGTGGTGGGACTACTTCCCGGTCTCGCGCTCGTACGCCTTGATGACCTCGTCGGTGGGCCCGTCCATGAGCAGCTCGCCCTTCTCCAGCCACAGCACACGGTCGCAGGTGTCCCTGATCGACTTGTTGCTGTGACTGACGAGGAAGACCGTGCCGGCCTCCTTGCGGAGCTCGCGGATGCGCTCCTCGGAGCGGATCTGGAACCGGCGGTCACCGGTCGCGAGCGCCTCGTCGATCATGAGCACGTCGTGGTTCTTGGCCGCCGCGATGGCGAATCGGAGCCGGGCGCCCATGCCGGAGGAGTACGTACGCATCGGGAGACTGATGAAGTCGCCCTTCTCGTTGATGCCCGAGAAGTCGACGATCCCCTGGTAGCGCTCGCGGATCTCTTCCTTGCTCATTCCCATGGCAAGGCCGCCGAGTATCACGTTGCGCTCGCCGGTCAGGTCGTTCATCAGCGCCGCGTTGACGCCGAGGAGCGAGGGCTGGCCGTCGGTGTAGACCTTGCCGCTCTCCGTGGGGAGCAGTCCCGCGATGGCGCGCAGCAGGGTCGACTTGCCGGAGCCGTTGCTGCCGATGAGGCCGATGGCCTCGCCGCGGTAGGCGGTGAAGGAGACGCCTCGTACGGCGTGCACCTTGCGGACTCCCCGGGAGACCTCGGCCTTGCCGCGGCCGAGGATCCGGCTGAGCGCCGCCGTGGCGCTGCCCTTGCCGCCGCCACCGGTGTTGACCCGGTAGACGATGTGGACCTCGTCGGCGATGACGGTGGGAACGCGTCCCTGGTCGATGTCAGCCACGGCCGTACCTCTCCTCGGCCTTCCAGAAGTAGACGAAGCCGCCGAGGCCCATCGCCACGGCCCAGCCCAGGGCGGCGATCCAGACGTGCGACGGCAGGTTGCCGGAGCCGTAGCCGTCGATCAGGGCGAAGCGGATCAGGTCCATGTAGATGGCGGCCGGGTTGTACATGAGGACGTCGGCGATCCAGGCCGGCTTGTCCGCGAGCATCACCGGGATCGAGAACATCACGCCGGACGCGTACATCCAGGTGCGCATGATGAACGGCATCAGCTGGGCGAGGTCGGGCGTCTTGGAGCCCATCCGCGCCATGATCATGGCGAGCCCGACATTGAACACGAACTGCAGGAGCAGGGCCGGGACCAGGAGGAGCCAGCTCAGCGACGGGTAGCTGCCGAAGGCGATCGCGACGGCCGCCAGCACGATCATCGAGAACAGCAGCTGCTGGAGCTGCTGGAGCGCGAAGGAGATGGGCAGCGTGGCGCGCGGGAAGTGCAGCGCCCGGACGAGTCCGAGGTTGCCGGAGATCGCCCGCACGCCCGCCATCACCGAGCTCTGCGTGAAGGTGAACACGAAGATCCCCGTCACCAGGAAGGGGATGTAGACCGCGGTCGTCATGCCCTGGCCGGCGTCCAGGATCAGCCCGAAGATCAGGTAGTAGACCATCGCGTTGAGCAGCGGGGTCGCCACCTGCCACAGCTGGCCAAGCTTCGCCTGGCTGTACTGCGCCGTCAGCTTCGCCTGGGAGAAGGCCAGGATGAAGTGGCGCCGCCCCCACAGCTGACGGACGTACTCCAGGATGCCGGGCCGGGCGCCGCTGACCGCGAGACCGTACTTGGCCGCCAGTTCGGCCGGGGTCAGGCCGTCATCGGCAGAGGGCGGGGCGCTCGTCGCGACCGCACCGTCGTGGGTTGTGTCACTCACAAGTCGAAACTTTCGTATCCAGATGCGCGGCAAGTCGGGTACCACGTTGTCACACGACGGGCGGGCGTCCCAGTCGGGTCAGCCGCCACACCGTACGCCATCTCATGGGCCGTCGCGGTCCGCACGGAACGCGCCAGCCTTCCCGGAATCCGCCGATCCACGCCTTGAGGGCGGGGAGGGAGGGGCGGCGCGCCAGAGTCAGCAGCAGCCAGACACCGAGATAGACCGGAACGAGGGGTGCGGGGAGGTTGCGCCGAGCCAGCCACACCCGGTTGCGGGCCACGTTGAAGTGGTAGGACGCGTGCCGGGAGGGTGGTGTGGTGGGGTGCAGCAGCACCATGTCGGAACGGTAGTCGATCATCCAGTCGGCGTCGAGCGCCCGCCAGGCGAGATCGGTCTCCTCATGGGCGTAGAAGAACTCGCCCGGCAGGTCGCCGACTTCGGCGAGGACCTTCGTACGGACCGCGTTGGCGCCGCCGAGGAAGGTGGTCACGCGCGAGGACCGCATCGGGTCGGACGCGCGCAGCCGCGGGACGTGCCGGCGCTGGGTGAGGCCCGTCTCAGGGTCCGCGATCCGGAAGCTGATGATGCCCAGCCGGGGGTCGGCGGTGAACGCCTGGCGGACCAGCTCGGCGGTGTCCTCGTGGGCGAGCAGACCGTCGTCGTCCAGGAAGAGCAGTGCGTCGACGGGGCCGCAGGGTCCACCGGGCCCGAAGGCCTCGATGCCGACGTTGCGGCCGCCGGGGATGCCCAGGTTCTCGGGCAGGTCGATGGTGTGGACGCCGTCGGGCACACCCGTCACCGGGGCGCCGTTGCCGACCACGACGACCTCGACCGGGTCGCCCTCCTGCTTGGCGACCGAGTCGAGGAGCGCGCGCAGATCGTCGGGGCGGTTGCCCATGGTGATGATGACGGCGCCCAGCTTCATCGGCGTACTCACGCTTGTCCTCACTTCAGCCGGCTCGACGCCAGGATCGACACCAGGTGCAGCACCGTCTGCAGCAGCGCGATGCCGGCCAGCACGGCGACGCCCAGCCGCGAGAAGAACAGGTCGCCCCTGACCGAGTCCACGATCGCGAGGACCAGGATCAGCAGGGATGCCTCGATGCCGAGGACCAGCCGGTGGAACTTGAGCGCGGCGGCGGCCCTGCGGGCCAGCGCCACGCCGGACGAGCGCGGCTCGGACGCCGCCTCCTTCACCGGCGGCAGCCCGCCCTGGTGCCGGGCGACACCGACCAGGTCGGTCTCGGCCTTGATCAGGATGGCGCCGAGGGCGGCGAGGGTGCCGAGGAAGGCCCACAGCCAGTCGATCCGCCCGGAGCCCCACAGGTCGGCGGCGCGCAGGCCGAAGCCGACGAGGACCGCCGCGTCGCAGAGGTAGGCCCCGACCCGGTCGAGGTACACGCCACCGAGCGAGAACTGCTGCTTCCAGCGGGCCACCTCACCGTCGACACAGTCGAGCAGCAGGTAGAGCTGGACCATGACCACACCGAGCACGGCGCCCCAGATCCCGGGGATCAGCAGCGCCGGGGCGGCGAGGACGCCGGCCAGCGTCATCACGTACGTGAGCTGGTTCGGCGTGATCCGGGTCTTCACCAGGTGCCGGGTGATCCGCAGCGAGATCTCCCGCATGTACAGGCGGCCCGCCCAGTGTTCGCCGCTCCGCCGGTCCTTCACACCCGCGGGGTGAACGACCGGGCGGAGCTCAGCTACCGATGGCTTTGGCATAGTCGGCGTACGCGTCCCTGATCTGGTCGGTGGACAGGTCGAGGTGCTCGAGGATGGTGTAGCGGCCGGGACGGGTCTGCGGCGCGAAGGTGACGGCCTCGACGAACTCGTCGACGCTGAAGCCCATCTCGCCGGGCGTCACGGGCAGGCCGTGCCGGCGCAGCGTCTCGACCATGCCCAGCGAACCGTCCGCGGCACCGCGCAGGTGCATCGCGAAGGCCGCGCCCAGTCCGCACTGCTCGCCGTGGCTGGCCGCACGCTGGGGGAAGAGCAGGTCGAAGGCGTGGCTGATCTCATGGCAGGCGCCCGAGGAGGGCCGGCTGTCGCCGCTGATCGACATGGCGATCCCGGACATCACCAGGCCCTCGGAGAGGGTGACGAGGAAGTCGTCGTCCCCGACGCCGCCGGGGTGGCGCAGGACCGCCTCGCCGGCGCTGCGGGCCATCGCCGCGGCCAGGCCGTCGACCGGCTCGCCGGTCTCCCGGTGCGAGAGCTCCCAGTCCGCGATGGCGGAGAGGTTGGAGATCGCGTCGCCGATGCCGGAACGGACGTAGCGCACCGGGGCGTCCCGGATCACGTCGAGGTCGATGACCAGCGCGATCGGGGTCGGCACACCGTAGGAGCCGCGCCCGTTGTCGTTGTCCAGGGTGGAGATCGGCGAGCAGATGCCGTCGTGCGACAGGTTCGTGGCGATGGCGACCAGCGGCAGGCCGACCCGGGCCGCCGCGTACTTGGTCACATCGATGATCTTGCCGCCGCCGAGGGCCACCACCGCGTCGTAGCGCTTGCCGCGCATGGCGTCGGCGAGCTTGACCGCCGCGTCGATGGTGCCGCCCTCGACCGGGTACCAGTCGGCGCCGGGCAGCTCGGGAGCGAACTGCTCACGCAGCTTCAGACCCGAGCCGCCGCTGATCGCCACGGCGATCCGGCCGTTGCTGGAGATCCGCTGGTCCGCCAGGAGGCCGGCGAGATCGTCCAGCGCTCCCCGGCGGATGTCGACGACGACCGGCGAGGGGATCAGCCGGGTCAGTACTGGCACGCGATCTCACGGCCCTTCGCGAGGTCGTCGTGGTTGTCGATCTCGACCCACTTGACGTCGCCGATGGGAGCCACGTCGATGGTGAAGCCGTCGTCGACGAGCTTCTGGTAGCCGTCCTCGTAGTAGAGGTCGGGGTCGCGCTCGAAGGTGGCCTTGAGGGCGTCGGCGAGCGCCTCGGCGGCCTCGGGCTCGATGAGGGTGACACCGATGTACTCACCGGTGGCGGTGGCCGGGTCCATCAGCTTGGTGATCTTCTGGACGCCCTTGCCCTCGGCGGTGATGACCTTCATCTCCTCGTCGGCCAGGTTCTTCACCGTGTCGAGGGCGAGGATGATCTTCTGGCCGTCGCCGCGTGCGGCGAGCAGCGTCTTCTCGACCGAGACGGGGTGGACGGTGTCGCCGTTGGCGAGGATCACACCGCGCTTGAGGACGTCACGGGCGCACCACAGGGAGTAGGCGTTGTTCCACTCCTCGGCCTTGTCGTTGTCGATCAGCGTGATCGAGACGCCGTACGTGGCCTCCAGGGCCTCCTTGCGTGCGTACACGGCCTCCTTGCGGTAGCCGACGACGATGGCGACCTCGGTGAGGCCGACCTCCGCGAAGTTCTTCAGCGTGAGGTCGAGGACGGTGGTGTCACCGTCGACAGGCACGAGGGCCTTCGGAAGCGTGTCGGTGTAGGGGCGCAGACGCCGTCCGGCACCGGCTGCCAGTACGAGGCCAATCATGCTGTTTCTCCTTCGTCGTGTACGGCGGGTGCTCCGGAGGACACCCAGAAGCGGATGGACTCCACGAGCACCACGAGCGCGACGGTGACCGCCAGAGCGGTGAGCGCCAGGGTGAAGTCGTTGCCACGGCTCGCCAGCAGGGCGGCGAGGACGGTCACCAGCAACGTGCGGCCCTCGTGACCGCCGATCGTGCGCACCAGCCACGCGGGCGGCGCGCCGGTGCCGCCGCGGATGCGGTACACCGTGTCGTAGTGATGGTAGGCGACGGCGGCAACCAGTCCGTAGGCCGCGGGCAAGGCCCCGTTCACCTCGGAGCGGGCCGCGAGGATCAGGATGGTGCCGTACTCGGCGGCCCTGAACAGGGGCGGTACGAGCCAGTCGAGCGGGCCCTTGAGGGGCCGGGAGACGGCGACGCCGGAGCAGAGGACATACATCACAGCGGCGAGGACGACCCAGGGGCTGCCGACCTCCCGGGAAGCGGCCTGGGTCACCAGGACGGCGGCGCCGAAGGCCGCGAGCAGCGGAGCGGCCCAGGTCCTCGGCGCGCCTCCGGGGGTCCCTGCCCAGAGCTGGGCGAGCGGTCCCGAGTCGGTCAGGTCGAACAGCGCCCGCGCGGCCCGGTCCGTCCGCTTCGCCTTGCGGGTCAGCGAGCGCAGCACCCGGCCGGCGGTGGTGTAGCAGGCCCCGAAGGCACAGCCGATGATCAGGGCCCAGAAGACGATCCGCGGGGTGGTGACGGCGGTCAGGACCGCGATCATGGCCCAGCGCTCACCGATCGGCAGGATGATCATCCGGCGCACCCAGACGGTCCAGCCGACGCTGTCCAGGCGGTTGGAGAGGGCCGCGGTGGGGCTCGTATTGGCCGTGGCGTCGTGGTTGGCCTCGTTGAACGAGAAGTCCACGACGTGGCGGCAGGTCATCAGGACCATCGCGCCCAGCGCGAGCGCCCAGACGTCGTCGCCGTTCCGCGCGGCCCCGAGGGCGAGGCCCGCGTAGAAGGCGTACTCCTTGGCGCGGTCGAAGGTGGCGTCCAGCCAGGCGCCCATCGTCGAGTACTGCAGGGAGTAGCGGGCGAGCTGCCCGTCGGTGCAGTCCAGGACGAAGGAGACCAGGAGCAGGACGCCTGCGGCGATGTAGCCGCCGCGCTCGCCCGTGGCGGCGCAGCCGGCCGCGATCAGGGCCGTGAGCAGCGAGGCCGTGGTGACCTGGTTGGGGGTCAGTCCGCGCCGCGCGCACCAGCGGGCGATGTAGCGCGAGTACGGGCTGATGAAGAAAGTGGTGAAGAAGCCGTCGTGGGCCTTCACCGCGGAGCGGAGCCGTACGGCCTCGTCGTCGACGTCCGCGACGGCGCTGCGGGCCGTGTGCCGGCTCTCCGCGTCGGTCGGTACGGCGGCCACGAGCGAGCCGAGCTCGGGGCGGTGCACGGCGACGCCCTCGGCGTCGAGCGCGGCGGCGAGGGTGTCGGGCAGCGCCTCGCCCTCGGCGACGACGGGCCCGTGGTCGGCGCCCGGCACCGGCGCGGACACGTCGGTCAGCACGCGGGCGAGGGCCGGTCGGACCTCGCTCTGCGCGGTGAGCGCGCCGGGTACGGCGGAGGCGGGGAACCGGGGGTCGGTGAGGCCGAGCCGCAGCGCGTGGAGGTGTCCGACGAAGCGGGGGTCGACGACGGCGACCCGCTCGTCGGCCGGTACGGCGGCGAGCAGTGCACCGGCGTCACGCGGGTCGGAGGCGACCTTGACGTCGAAGCCCAGCGACCGCAGATCGCCGTCGAGCGACGATCCGGGTACCGGCGGACCGGTGAGGATGGCGGTCGACAGGACGAACTCACTCCTTGGAGCTGACGGGCGGGCCGGCGGGGCCCATGACACGGCCCCGGGCACGGCGGTACGGCCCGGCATCGGGCGGCAGCACGTCGGCTGAGGCTATCGGATGAACGAAAGCGGGAGTTCATCGAGGCTTTGCGGTGCGGACTCCCCCGGGCCCACTCGAATCCTCGCGAGCGCGCCCCGTCCTGCGGAGATCATCATGGGCGATCGACACCCCGCCCCACAAACCGCGCTCCGCGGCCACCCGAGGCGGCTGCCGCACCCCACCCCGAGCTGCGCACATAACCGCAGGTCAGACGATATGACAACGGTGTTCAGTACCGTGTTGCACATACCCCCCACCCGTAGTTCACTTGCGACTCGGGGCAACAAGACGACACGACCGGGAGGCCTTGTCATGGGGGCTGGACACGACCACGGACACAGCCACGGCGGACAGCCGCCCACGGGGACCGCTGCCGCGGCCTACCGGGGCCGGCTGCGGATCGCGCTGGCGATCACACTGTCCGTGATGGTGATCGAGACCGTCGGCGGCATCGCCTCGAACTCGCTGGCGCTGATCGCCGACGCGGCCCACATGGCGACCGACGCGGTCGGCCTGGCGATGGCGCTGCTCGCGATCCACTTCGCCAACCGGCCGCCCACCGAGAACCGCACCTTCGGCTTCGCCCGGGCCGAGATCCTGGCCGCGCTGGCCAACTGCCTGCTGCTGCTCGGCGTCGGCGGCTACGTGCTCTACGAGGCGATCCAGCGGTTCGTCGAACCGACCGAGACCCGGGGCGGCATGACCATCGCGTTCGCGCTGATCGGTCTGGTCGCCAACATGATCTCGCTCTCCCTGCTCGTCCGGGGCCAGAAGGAGAGCCTGAACGTACGCGGCGCCTATCTCGAGGTGCTCGCGGACGCCCTCGGCTCGGTGACGGTGCTGATCTCCGCGGGCATCATCCTCGCGACCGGCTGGCAGTACGCCGACCCGATCGCCTCGATCCTGATCGGCCTGATGATCGTGCCGCGCACGCTCAAGCTGCTGCGGGAGACCCTCGACGTCCTCCTGGAGTCCGCTCCCAAGGGCGTCGACATGGCGGAGGTACGCGCACACATCCTGGCGCTGCCTGGCGTCGAGGACGTCCACGATCTGCACGCCTGGACGATCACCTCGGGGATGCCGGTGCTCTCCGCACACGTGGTGGTGGACCAGGGCGCGCTGGACTCGGTGGGCCACGAGAAGATGCTGCACGACCTCCAGGGCTGCCTGGGCTCCCACTTCGACGTGGAGCACTGCACCTTCCAGCTGGAGCCGGCGGGTCACGCCGAGCACGAGGCGAAACTCTGCCTGTGACCTCGGGAGCGCCTGCTACCGTTGATCGACAGACGTGAGGTGAGAGAGGAGCTGAGGTTGATGACCGTCGCGATGGAGGCTGCCCAGTGCGGCAGCGCCCGGTCCGGCTTCAGCTCCCGGGTCTCCGGCTGACCTGATCTCCCGGTTCTCCGAACCGGTTCGTCACGTCGTCGGCCGGGGCCCCCTCACACAAGGGTTTCCCACGTTGTCCGACAACGATCTCCACACCGCTTTCTTCGCCCTGCACCACGGTCTTCCGCGGCAGGGTCCGGGCTCCGACTCCACCACCCGTCGCCTGCTCGCGCTCTCCGGTCCGCTCCCCGAGCGGCCCCGTGTGCTCGATCTCGGCTGCGGCCCCGGCCGCTCCGCGCTGCTCCTGGCCGCCGAGGCCGGCGCCGAGGTGACGGCCGTGGACCTGCACGAGCCCTTCCTCGACGGGCTGCGACGGACCGCCGACGCCCGCGGGCTCGGCGACTCCGTCCGTACGCTCGTCGCCGACATGGGCGCGCTCCCGTTCCCCGACGGATCCTTCGATCTGGTCTGGGCCGAGAGCTCGGCCTACGTCATCGGCTTCGACACCGCGCTGCGCGAGTGGCGCCGGCTGCTGGCTCCCGGCGGGACCCTCGTCCTCACCGAGTGCGAGTGGACGGTGGACGCACCGAGCCGGGAGGCCCGCGCCTTCTGGGACGGGCACTACCCGCTCCGTACCACCGTCGCCAACACCGCGGCGGCGACCGAGGCCGGCTATCACGTCCTCGGGGTCGTCCCCCAGCCCGAGAGCGACTGGGACGAGTACTACGGCCCGCTCTCGGCGCGGGCCGATGCCGCCGACCCGGCGGCTCCCGGGATGGCCGAGGCCCTCGCCTCGACCCGGGAGGAACTCGCCATGCGCCGTGACCACGGCGGCGAGTACGGCTACACCGGCTTCGTCCTGCGGCCCGCCGACCCCCGGTGGCGTACGCGGGAGGAGACGGCCGCCGACATCCCGCGCGTACGGGAGATCAACGCGGCCGCCTTCGCCACCGCGGACGAGGCCGCGCTGGTCGACGCCCTGCGGGAGGACTCCGGCGCCTGGCTGCCCGGCCTCTCGTACGTCGCCGAGGCGCCCGACGGCACGGTGGCGGGATACGCGCTCGTCACCCGCTGCCACGTCGACGGCGCTCCGGCGGCCGCGCTCGCCCCGGTCGCCGTCGATCCGGCGTACCAGCGGGAGGGTGCCGGCGAGGCCGTGGTCCGGGCCGTGCTCGACGCCGCGCGGCGGCGCGGGGAGCGGCTCGTGCTGGTGCTCGGCCACCCGGAGTACTACCCGCGATTCGGCTTCGTACGGGCGTCTGAATATGGGATCAAGCCAGGTTTCGAGGTTCCGGACGAGGCGATGATGGCGCTGGTCCTCGACGGTTCCGCCCCGGTCACCCGGGGCATGATCCATTATCCGACGGCCTTCGGCGTCTGACGCGTCACCCGCTCCCGCCCCACCGGGTGTACTCCGGTGTGGTGGGAGCGGGCCATGTCCGGCCTCCGAAGTACGGACAAGCCGCTTTTGTGCGGCAGACTGAGGGGGCCCCACCGGGCCGAGGATCGAAGCGAAGGATGGGTATGCCGACCACACCAGCCACCGCCGCACACAGCTCGCCGAACGGCGTCTCTTCGGGCGGCGTCCCGGCGTCGATCATGCTCGAGCTGGTCGACGAGGACGGCACCACCATCGGTACGGCCGAGAAGCTCGCGGCCCACCAGGCACCCGGGCAGCTGCACCGCGCCTTCTCCGTCTTCCTGTTCGACGAGTCCGGCCGGCTGCTGCTCCAGCGCCGCGCGCTGGGCAAGTACCACTCCCCCGGTGTCTGGTCGAACACCTGCTGCGGCCACCCGTACCCCGGCGAGGCGCCGTTCGCGGCCGCCGCCCGGCGCACGTACGAGGAGCTGGGCATCTCGCCCTCGCTGCTCGCCGAGGCGGGCACCGTCCGCTACAACCACCCGGACCCGGCGTCGGGCCTGGTGGAGCAGGAGTACAACCACCTCTTCGTCGGCATGGTGCAGGCCGATCTGCGGCCGGACCCGGAGGAGGTCGAGGAGACCGCCTTCGTGACGGCGGAGGAGCTCGCGAAGCGGCACGCGACCGCGCCGTTCTCCGCCTGGTTCATGACGGTCCTGGACGCGGCCCGTCCGGCCGTCAGGGAGCTGACGGGTCCGTCCGGGGGCTGGTGATCCCGGGCAGGATCGGGGTGCCGGGCGCCGTCGCGGGCGCCCGGGATCCGATCGCAGGCGCCGCCGCGGGCCCCGGCACCTGCGGTGCGAGGGGCAGGGCGGCCCAGATGATCTTGCCGCCGCTCGCGGTGTGCTCCACGTCGCATGCCCCGCCGGACTCCAGCGCGATCTCCCGCACCAGGAGCAGCCCGCGGCCGCCCGTCTGCCCGTAGTCCGCCTCCAGCGCCTTGGGGCGGTACGGATGATTGTCCTCGACGGACACCCTGATCCACTCCGCGCCGATCGCCACCTCCACCGCCACTTCGGGGGACAGCAACGCCGCGTGCTTGACGGCGTTGGTGACCAGCTCCGAGACGATCAGGAGCAGGCCCTGGACCGTGTCGTCGTGAGCCGGCACCCCTTGACGGATCAGCAGGTCCCGAACGGCATGCCGGGCCTGCGGAACGGAGACGTCGACCGCGGGAGCGGTGAAGCGCCAGACCCCTTCGTAGGACGGTGGCCGTGCGGGGACGCTCCCCCGGCTCTCCATAGTCCGGCTCCCACCCTCGTGCTCGATTGTCGCCACGGGATCGAGTCTTGGTAATCCGTAGGTCCGGACCGGCCTACTGACCAGAAGTCGACACTTATCGACCGACTTCTGATCGGGTGAGTATGCCAACGTCAGTTGTTCGACTGCTCCTGATCTTCTTCTGACGACTTCGGAGGCATCTCCTCCGCGGCGGGCGGAGACGTCCGCGGAGGGACATGTGACGGGGCCTGCGAAGAGGCCGCCTCGGGCGCGACCATACCGACGATCCGCCGGCCTCCGACACCGATGGCGATGAGGCCGAGCCCGTCGAAGAGCAGGGCGAGCGAGAAGAAGACCCCGAGGACGTAGCGGCTGCTGTCGGGCCAGTCGAAGAGCACCAGCAGGCCGAGCAGGATCCCGAAGGCCCCCTGGAGGAGCGTCCAGCCCATCTGCGGTCCGCGCACCACCACACTGCCCACCAACCGGAACACCCCGCCGGTCAGGAAGAGCAGCGCCGCGAACATGGTCAGCGCCTCCGCCGAGCCCTCCGGATGACGGATGACGACGACACCGGCCGCGATGTTCAGGGCGGCCACCACCACGGCGAGCCAGAAGTAGCTGGTGCCCCGGGACTCGATGGCGTGCAGCAGACCCACGACACCGCCGATGAGCAGGAGCCAGCCGAAGAGGAGCATCGAGGTGAGAGTGGCGAGGCCGGTGTAGAACAGACCGACGATCCCGGCGAGGGCGAGCAGGAATCCGAGGAAGGTGAGCCAGCCGAAACTGCGGCGCAGCTTCCTGCCCTCGCGTACGGCGTCGTGGGAACCCTGGGCCATGCGGCGCCTCCTCCTCGCACCCCCTTCTTGATCGTACGGTCGGGGTGCCCGGATAGCATCCGGCGCATGGAGCCGCAGCTGAGTGTCAGCGTCGTCGACGAGGTCGCCACCGTCGTCATCTCGAACCCCGCCAAGCGCAACGCGATGACGGCCGCGATGTGGCGGTCCCTGCCCGGGCTCCTCGCCCCGCTCGCGACCGACCCCGAGGTCCGCGTCCTGGTCCTCACCGGTCAGGGCGAGACCTTCTGCGCCGGTGCGGACATCTCGACGCTGCGGGAGCCGGGCGACGAGCAGCAGTCGCTCGCGGTACGGGCCGAGGAGGCGCTCGCCTCCTTCCCGAAGCCGACGCTCGCCGCGGTCCGCGGCTACTGCGTGGGCGGCGGCAGCCAGCTCGCGGCCGCCTGCGACCTGCGGTTCGCGGAGGAAGGCGCGCGGTTCGGGGTCACGCCGTCGAAGCTCGGCATCGTCTACCCGTCCTCCTCGACGCGCCGACTGGCCTCGCTGGTGGGGCCTTCTGCCGCCAAGTACCTGCTCTTCTCAGGCGAGTTGATCGACGCGGAGCGGGCGCTGCGCACCGGCCTGGTGGACGAGGTGCTCCCGGCCGGAGGACTGGACAAGCGGGTGGGCGAGTTCACCCGCGTCCTGGCCTCGCGCTCGCTGCTGACGCAGGCGGCCGCGAAGGAGTTCGCCGACGGCCGCACCGACCGGGACGCGCACTGGGCGGAGGAGGCGCGCGGCAGCGGCGACACCGCGGAGGGGGTCGCCGCCTTCCTGGAGCGCCGGGCGCCCCGCTTCACCTACGGGGTCTGACCAGGAGTCAGCCCTCCTGGGCCAGAACCCTCTCGGCCTCTCCACGCCAGCGCGCGACGATCCCGGCCGGCGCCTTCTCCGGCGAACCCGCGTCGTAGGGCGGCTGCGGGTCGTACTCCGTCAGGAGCTGGATCGTCTGAGCGACCTCGTCACCGGCGATCCGGCCGATCAGGTGGAGCGCCATGTCGATGCCCGAGGACACTCCGGCGGCGGTGACGTACTTCCCGTCGAAGACGACCCGCTCGCCGGTGGGCTCGGCCCCGAACGGCTTCAGCTCGTCGAGCGCGAGCCAGTGGGCGGTGGCCCGGCGGCCGTCGAGCAGGCCCGCGCCGGCGAGGATCAGCGAGCCGGTGCACACGGAGGTGGTCCAGGTGCTGGTGGCGTCGGCCGTACGGGCCCAGGCGAGGATCTCGGGGTCGTGCATCGCCTCGCGGGAGCCCGGCCCGCCGGGGACCAGCACGATGTCCGGGTTCGGGACGTCCGCGAGGGTCTTGTCGGCGACGAGGGCGAGGCTTCCCTGGTCGCCCCGGACCGGGCCGGCCTCCTTGGCGACGAAGACGGTCTCGGCTCCGGGGAGCCGGGCGAGCAGCTCGTAGGGGCCGACGGCGTCGAGCGTGGTGAAGCGGTCGTAGAGCAGGACGGCGATCTGCATGGTGTTCCCCTCGGTGGTCGGTGGTCGGTGGTCGGTGGTTCGTAGTCGGTGGTTCGTAGTCGGTGGCCAGTAGTGGTTCGGTGATCGGTGGTCGGTGATCGTGCGCCGGTCGGTTCGGCGATCGGTGGTTCGGCGGTCGTGCGCCGGTCGGGTCGGTGGGAGGCGGGTCGGTGCGTACGCGTCGGTCACGTGCGGGGGTTTCTGTGCGTCCGTCGCTTCAGCGCGTCGGTGACACGGGTGCGTGGAAGCGGCGGCGGTACTCGGCCGGGGCCGTGTCGAGCGCCTTGACGAAGGCGCGGCGCATGGCCTCGGGGGTGCCGTAGCCGGCTGCCCGGGCGACCTCCTGGACCCCCACGGCGGTCTCTTCCAGGAGCCTGCGCGCGTGCTCGAGCCGGACCCGGTCCACGTACCTGCCCGGAGTCGTGCCGGTCTCCGACTGGAAGGCACGGGCGAAGTGGCGCGGCGACAACCGGGCGCGGGCCGCCAGCGCCTCGACGGAGAGGTCCTCTTCGGGGTGCTCGGTGATCCACTGCTGGAGGTCCCGCAGGGGCGCCCGGCGGGCGGTCTGGGCAGCGAGCTGGGCGCTGAACTGCGCCTGGTTGCCCGGGCGGCGCAGAAAGACGACCAGATGGCGGGCGACGGTCAGCGCCGTGTCGCGGCCCAGGTCCTCCTCGACCAGCGCGAGGGCGAGGTCGATGCCCGCGGTCACGCCGGCCGAGGTGGAGATCCTGCCGTCGCGGACGAAGATGGGCTCCGCCTCCACCTCGACCTCGGGGTAGCAGCGGGCGAGGTGGTCGCATGCGACCCAATGGGTGGTGGCCCGGTGGCCGTCGAGGAGCCCGGCCTCGGCGAGCAGCAGGGCACCGGTGCAGACGGAGACCAGCCGCTCGGCATGCGGGGCGTTCTCGCGCAGCCAGTCGATCAGCCGTGGGTCGGCGTGACGGGTGCCCTCGCCGCCGGGGACGAGCAGGGTGTGCGGGCGGTCCGCGTCGGCGAGCGTCGTGTCCGGGAGCATCCGCAGGCCGCTCTGGGTGCGGACCGGACCCCCGTCGAGCGAGGCGGTCCGGATCGGGTACGCGGCGTCACCGCCGGCGGCGCGTCCGGCCCCGGCGAACACCTCCACCGGCCCGGTGACATCCAGGCTCTGCACGTCGTCGAAGAGGACGACGAGCACGGGTCGCTTCGTCATGCGTTCCATCCTTGGCCGGGCGCGTGATGTCCGCAATGACGAAGACCCCACCTTTCCTGCCATGCGCACGGGCGACCGCGACCGGCGTCCACCCCGGACTTCCGGTCGTACCGACCAGTCGGTAACGTGCCGTCCATGACCTCTCTGCCGCCCCGCGCGGGCCGCCGCTGCCACCACGTGCTCAACCCGATGCACTCCACGGTGTACTTCTCACCGGACCTGGACACCGAGTTCCGAGCCCTCGGCTTCGAGGACACGTCGGCCATGCGGCTCGCCTCGCGCAGCGCCGCGATGGGCGCCGTGGGCGCCGGAACCGTCGCCGCGGCCTTCTACAACTACAACGTCGAGCTGCTGGCCCGGCACCTTCCCGCCGTCTGGGAGATCGCCTCGCCGACGGACGTGGTGGCCGCGCGCCTGCGCGCCGTGGACACCACGATGCGCAGGCTCCTCGGTGAGGAGGCCGTCGCGTCGGCCGAGATGGCGGAGGCCGCCGAGCTCGCCCTGCGCGCCACCGAGGGCTGCACCCGGCATGCCCGGCCGCTCTACTCGGCCCACGCCGACCTGCCGGTCCCGGAGGAGGCGCACCTGCGCTACTGGCATGCCGCGACGCTGCTGCGCGAGCACCGGGGCGACGGCCACCTCGCGGCCCTCCTGAGCGTGGGCCTCGACCCGCTGGAGGCGATGGTCAGCCACACCGCCACGGGCATGGGCATGAACCCGCGCTGGGCCCTGGGCGCCCGGGGCTGGCGGCGCGCCGACTGGGACGCCGCGGCCGAGCGGCTCCGCGAGCGCGGGCTGCTGGACGCGGACGGCGAGCTCACCGCCGAGGGGGTGGCTCTGCGCGACGCGGTGGAGGAGCACACCGACCGCCTGGACGCCGCGCCGTACGAGCACCTGGGCGCGGCGGGCGTCGAGCGCCTGACGGAGCTGGGCAAGGGCTTCCGTAACGCGGCGTTCCTGGCGGGGGCCTTCCCGGCGGACCTCGGCGACAAGGGCTGACGGAACCGCCGCGCGGGCGGGGCGGGTGCGGCGATCCGGTCGGCGACCCGGCACAATGCAGTCGCAAGCTTGAGGCGCGAGAAGGCGAGTCGGGACACCGTGACGACGTCCATCGAAGGCAGGATCGCCGAGGAACTCGGCGTACGCGAGCGACAGGTGAGGGCGGCCGTCGAGCTGCTCGACGGCGGGTCGACCGTGCCGTTCATCGCGCGCTACCGCAAGGAAGCGACCGAGATGCTCGACGACGCGCAGCTGCGCACCCTCGAGGAGCGGCTGCGCTATCTGCGGGAGCTGGAGGACCGGCGGACCGCCATCCTCGAGTCCGTACGGGAGCAGGGCAAGCTGACGGCCGAGGTGGAGGCCCAGATCCGGGCCGCCGACACCAAGGCGCGGCTCGAGGACATCTACCTCCCCTTCAAGCCCAAGCGGCGCACGAAGGCGCAGATCGCCCGTGAGGCCGGTCTGGAGCCGCTGGCGGACGGGCTCCTCGCCGATCCGTCGGTGGAGCCGGCGGCAGCCGCCGCGGCCTTCGTCGACGCCGACAAGGGCGTAGCCGACCCGGCCGCCGCGCTGGAGGGCGCCCGCGCGATCCTCACCGAGAAGTTCTCCGAGGACGCCGACCTCATCGGCGAGCTGCGCGAGCGGATGTGGGGCCGGGGACGGCTTGCCGCCAAGGTGCGCGAGGGCAAGGAGGAGGCGGGCGCGAAGTTCGCCGACTACTTCGACTTCGCCGAGCCGTTCACGGCGCTCCCCTCGCACCGGATCCTCGCGATGCTGCGCGGCGAGAAGGAGGACGTCCTCACGCTGGAGCTGGAGCCGGAGGAGCCGTCCGAGACGCCCGGCCCGACCGCGTACGAGGGCATGGTCGCCTCCCGCTTCGGGGTGGCCGAGCGAGGCCGTCCTGGCGACAAGTGGCTTCAGGACACGGTCCGTTGGGCCTGGCGGACCCGGATCCTGGTCCACCTCGGGATCGATCTGAGGCTTCGGCTGCGGACGGCGGCGGAGGACGAGGCGGTACGGGTCTTCGCGGCGAACCTGCGCGACCTGCTGCTCGCCGCGCCGGCCGGCACGCGCGCCACCCTGGGCCTGGACCCCGGATTCCGTACCGGTGTGAAGGTCGCCGTGGTCGACGCGACGGGCAAGGTCGTCGCCACCGACACGATCTACCCGCACGTCCCCGCGAACAAGTGGGACGAGTCGCTGGCGAAGCTGGCGCGGCTCGCGAAGGAGCACGCGGTCGAGCTGGTCGCCATCGGCAACGGCACGGCCTCCCGCGAGACGGACAAGCTCGCGGCCGAGCTCATCGCCAAGCACCCGGACCTGAAGCTCACCAAGGTCATGGTGTCCGAGGCCGGCGCCTCGGTGTACTCGGCCTCCGCGTTCGCGTCGCAGGAACTGCCCGAGCTGGACGTGTCGTTGCGCGGTGCCGTCTCGATCGCGCGGCGGCTCCAGGACCCGCTGGCCGAGCTGGTGAAGATCGACCCGAAGTCGATCGGGGTCGGGCAGTACCAGCACGACCTGTCCGAGGTGAAGCTCTCGCGTTCCCTGGACGCCGTGGTCGAGGACTGTGTGAACGGCGTCGGTGTCGACGTCAACACCGCGTCCGCGCCGCTGCTTTCGCGGGTGTCGGGGATCGGCGCGGGTCTGGCCGAGAACATCGTGGCGCACCGGGACGCCAATGGTCCCTTCCGGTCGCGGAAGGCGCTCAAGGACGTGGCGCGGCTCGGACCGAAGGCGTACGAGCAGTGCGCGGGCTTCCTGCGGATCCGGGGCGGCGACGACCCGCTGGACGGGTCCTCGGTGCACCCGGAGGCGTACCCGGTGGTGCGGCGCATGGTGAAGACGACGGGCGGCGAGGTCGCGTCGCTGATCGGCAACACGGGTGTGCTGCGGTCGCTGCGGGCGAACGACTTCGTCGACGAGACCTTCGGTCTGCCGACGGTCACGGACATCCTGCGCGAGCTGGAGAAGCCCGGGCGGGACCCGCGGCCGGCGTTCAAGACGGCGACGTTCAAGGAGGGCGTCGAGAAGCTCGGCGACCTGGTGTCGGGGATGGTCCTGGAGGGCGTGGTCACGAACGTGGCGGCGTTCGGGGCGTTCGTGGACATCGGTGTGCACCAGGACGGCCTGGTGCACGTCTCGGCGATGTCGAAGACGTTCGTGAAGGACCCGCGGGACGTGGTGAAGCCGGGTGACGTGGTCCGGGTGAAGGTCCTGGACGTCGACATCCCGCGCAAGCGGATCTCGCTGACGCTGCGGCTCGACGACGAGGCGACCGCGGAGACGGCCGGCGGGGGTGCCCCGAAGCGCGAGCGCGGTGAGCGCGGCGAGCGCGGTGGCCGCCCGCCGCAGCAGCGCCGTGGCGCGGGCGGCGGTGGCGGTGGTGGCGACCGGGGTCGCTCCCAGGCCCCGGCCCCGTCGAACAGCGCGATGGCGGACGCCCTGCGCAAGGCGGGCCTCCTGAACGAGGGCGGCGGCGGCAAGCGACGCGGCCGCTGACACCGGACGGGCCCGGCCTCACGGCCGGGCCCGTTCTCGCACAGGCACCGCGCCGCCCGTCCAGGCACACGCGGCGCTCACCAGCGGTACCAGCGCGCGTTGCCGCGATGGCCGGGAGCCGGCCGGGATGACGCGCGGTCGGCGACTGCCGTGCCGCGCGGGCCGGCGGCCTGCCGCGGGAACCGGCCGGACGACGCGCCGTCGGCGACTGCCGGGACCGCGGGACACCTACGCCGCCAGGGCGCAGGCGGCGCTCACCAGCGGTATCGGCGCGCGGCCGGCGGCCTGCCGGGATCGCGGTTCCCCACGCCCCCGGGGTGCTACGCGTTCGGGAGGAAGCGGAGGGCCCATTCGGCGCGGTTGGCTACCGTCAGGTCGTCGTCCTCCGTCAGCGGCTGGAGCAGGGCGCGGGAGCGTGCCGGGTCGGCCTGGACCAGGTCGACGATCTCCGCCGCCAGGGAGTCCTGGTCGTCGCCGAGGTCGACGGAGGAGGCCCGCAGCAGCGCCGGCAGGGCGTCCGGGCCGCCGATCGCGGCGAGGACGCCGCCCAGCAGCTCGCGGGCGTAGGCGTTCCGCTCGACGAGGGCGCGGTCCAGTTCGGACTGGAGCCGCGGCAGGAGCGCGGCGTCGCCCGAGGCGGCGATCTCGTCCGCGAGGTCGATCGTCTCGTCGACGTCGGCGTCGAGGTCGTCCAGCATCTCGGTGAGCCGGGTCAGCAGGTCGGTCATGGTGCCTCCAGGAATGCGCCGTCCGTCAGGACGGGGACGGTCTCCGAGGTGTCGACCTCGGCGGCCACCGCCACATCCTGCGGATAGCCGTACTCGTACAGTTCACGCCCCGAATCGCAGCGGTGCAGCTCCGCCACGGGATCCTCCGTCGCCTCCCAGAGCGTCGCCGCCGCCCGCGCCTCGGGCGTGAGGGCGTACGAGCCGAGGGCGCAGAGGGCCGACAGCACTCCGCCCGCGCCGAGGAGGTCCTCCAGGGCCGGCCGCAGGGAGCCGTCGGGCCACCGTTCGCCCGAGGCGACGACGGCGAGCGGGAGGGACTCGGAGCCGTACCCGTGCCGGGCGAGCCAGCGGGCGACGGCCGTGCGGTTGCGGAACGAGGCGGCGACCACGGTCGTGTCCCCGGCCCCGGCGGAGATCGTGGAGCCGTTCGGGGACGGCAGGACCAGGCGCGGGGTCGGCGGGGCCGCCCGCAGGGCTGCCGGGGACAGGGTCCACGGCGTCTCCGGCGACGCCTCGCCGCGGCCGACGGCCAGCGCCGCGTCCCGTTCGGTCGCGTAGGTCGCCGCCGTCTCGTCCCTCCAGCGGTACGGGAGGACGGCGGTACCGGCCTCCACCGCGACACCGACCGACGTCGTGAAGGAGAGCACGTCGACGACGACCAGGCATGCCGCGTCCCGGGCGAGGACGGCCGCCTCCGTGGGGCCCCAGCCGAACGCGACACCCATCAGAGCTCGGTCACCTTGCCGTCCGCGACCTCGATACGACGGGTGGTGCGGACCGCGTCCAGCATGCGTCGGTCGTGGGTCACCAGGAGGAGCGTGCCGGTGTAGGAGTCGAGGGCGGACTCCAGCTGTTCGATGGCGACCAGGTCCAGGTGGTTCGTCGGCTCGTCGAGGACGAGCAGGTTGACGCCCCGGCCCTGGAGCAGGGCGAGCGCGGCCCGGGTCCGCTCCCCGGGGGAGAGCGTGGTGGCGGGGCGCAGGACGTGGTCGGCCTTGAGGCCGAACTTCGCCAGCAGGGTCCGCACCTCCGCGGGCTCGGTCTCGGGGACGGCCGCGCAGAACGCGTCGAGCAGCGACTCGGAGCCGTGGAAGAGCTTCCGCGCCTGGTCGACCTCACCGACCACGACACCCGAGCCGAGCACCGCGTCCCCCGCGTCGAGCGGGATCCGGCCGAGGAGCGCGGCGAGCAGCGTCGACTTGCCGGCGCCGTTCGCGCCGGTGATGGCGACGCGGTCGGCCCAGTCGATCTGGAGGGTGGCGGGCCCGAAGCGGAAGTCGCCGCGCCGGACCTCGGCCTCGCGCAGGGTCGCCACGACCGAGCCGGAGCGCGGGGCGGCGGCGATCTCCATCCGCAGCTCCCACTCCTTGCGGGGCTCTTCGACGACGTCGAGCCGCTCGATCATCCGCTGCGTCTGCCGGGCCTTCGCGGCCTGCTTCTCACTGGCCTCGCTGCGGGCGTTGCGGCCGAGCTTGTCGCCGTCCGTGGCCTTGCGGCGCGCGTTCTTCACGCCCTTGTCCATCCAGGACCGCTGCATGTGGCCGCGTGCTTCGAGGGCGGCCTTCCTGCCCGCGTACTCCTCGTAGTCCTCGCGGGCGTGCCGCCGGGCGGTGTCCCGCTCCTCCAGGTACGCCTCGTAGCCGCCGCCGTAGAGGGTGATCTGCTGCTGCGCGAGGTCGAGTTCGAGGACCTTGGTCACCGTGCGGGTGAGGAACTCGCGGTCGTGGCTGATGACGACCGTGCCGGCGCGCAGCCCCTGCACGAACGCTTCGAGCCGCTCGAGGCCGTCGAGATCGAGGTCGTTGGTGGGCTCGTCGAGCAGGAAGACGTCGTAGCGGGAGAGGAGGAGGGAGGCCAGGCCCGCGCGGGCGGCCTGGCCGCCGGAGAGGGAGGTCATCGGCTGGTCGAGGCCGACGGTCAGGCCGAGCGAGTCGGCGACCTCCTCGGCGCGCTCGTCCAGGTCCGCGCCGCCGAGGTCGAGCCAGCGCTCCAGGCTGACGGCGTACGCGTCGTCGGCGCCGGGCGTCCCGTCGACGAGGCCCTGGGTGGCCTCGTCCATGGCGGCCTGTGCCGCGGCCACACCCGTGCGGCGGGCCAGGAACTCCCGTACCGTCTCGCCCTCGCGCCGCTCCGGCTCCTGCGGGAGGTGGCCGACGGTGGCCGTGGGCGGGGAGAGCTTCAGCTCACCGTCCTCGGGGGTGTCGAGCCCGGCGAGCAGCCGCAGCAGGGTCGACTTGCCGGCGCCGTTGACACCGACGAGGCCGATGACGTCGCCGGGGGCGACGACGAGGTCGAGGCCGGCGAAGAGGGAGCGTTCGCCGTGGCCGGCGGCGAGGTCCTTGGCGACGAGGGTTGCAGTCATCAGGAGATGAATCCTAGGTCAGGCCCGCCGGTGGGTCCGTAGGGGTCGGTGCCCGGCCGGCCAGCGGACGACCGGGGCCACCAGCTCGCTGCCGGTGGTGCGTGCCACCACGAAGGACTGCCCCTTGATCGCCTTGGCGTCGAGCGGGATCCGGTGGGTGCCGGGCTCCAGCACGTCGTCGAGGAGCAGCTTCTCGTGGGTGCGGTAGAGGCGGTCGAGGCGGTAGGCCACGAGCTGGACGCCGACCGCGGAGCTGACCTCGACGGTGGCCTCGGCCGCCGTGGCGGCCAGGGCGGTGACGCGCCGCCGCTCCGGCGGGGTGGGGTCGAGGGCGGTGACGATCTGGGCGACGAGGACGGGGATGACGGGGGCGAGTCCGTCGACGTACGCCACGTCGGCGCCGGCGCGGCCGAAGGATGCGCGGATCCGGGCCCGTACCTCGTCGGTGACGGCCCGGCCGAAGGCGACGGCGCCGTAGCCGCGCAGCTCGTCGTCGGTGACCCCGTCGGTGTCCTGGACGATGTCGGCGCCGATTCCGATGGTGCGCAGGGCGGCGGCGAGCTTGCCGAGGACGGCCGCTCGGGCGCCGATGAGGAGGACACGGCGGTGGGACGGCGCGGCCGTGTCGTCCTCGTCGTCGCGAAGGAGCCGCTCCAGCTCGGCGCGGTACAGGTCGCCGCGGAAGCGGTACGGGCCGATCCCCTGGTAGCCGTTGAAGTCGAGGTCGGCGCTGTCGTCGGTCTGCCAGGCGAAGTCGCGCCACACGATGTCCTCGCCGTCGCGCTCGATGACGGCGGTGACCGCCCCGCATCCGAGGTCGTCGCACTCGGGGCAGCCGTAGATCACATGGCGACCGCCCTCCAGCGGCGCCTCGGCCTCGAGGAGGAGCCCTCGGACGCTGTCGGTCAGGATCGCGGGCGGGATATCGGAGGCGAGGGGCGAGACGGCGTCGAGGTCGGCGAGGCGGAAGAGCAGCGGCCGCCCGTCGACGACGAAGTCCAGGAAGTCCCGGTGCATGCGGTGGCTGCCGCCCGGGGAGACGGCACCGGTGCGTATCGCGGGGGCGAGGGCGAAGGACGCGTACTCGACAGACATGTTCGGAAGTATTCCCCGGCGCCGGGCAATCCGTGCATGGTCCGTCGACCCTGGCCTTTCGGCGCGGGGTCCGTCCGCACGTGGTCCGGGTACCTTCCGCTCATGAGCGAACAGATGATCGTGGTCGGTGGCGGCGTCATCGGTCTGACGACGGCTCTGACCCTGGCGGAGCGCGGGCTGCGGGTGCGGGTCTGGTCGCGGGACACGGCGGCCGGCACGACGTCCGCGGTGGCGGGCGCGCTGTGGTGGCCGTACCGGATCGAGCCGGAGGCGGAGACCGGTGCCTGGGCGCTGGACTCGCTGAGGATGTACGAGAAGCTGGCGGACGATCCTGGGCGCACGGGTGTCCGGCTGGTGCCCGGTGTGCACGCCGACACGGTCCTCGGGAAGCTGGGCGACTGGGCGCGGGAGGTCTCCGGGCTGCGGCAGTTGGCGGCCGGGGAGGTGCCGGGGCCGTACGAGGTGGGGCTGGCGGCGCGACTGCCGCTGATCGACATGCCGGTCCATCTGGAGTGGCTGCGGTCCCGGTTCGAGGCGGCGGGCGGGGTGGTGGAGCGGCGGACGGTGACCGGGTTCGCCGAAGTGGCGGAGCGGGGGCGTGTGGTGGTCGACTGCGCGGGGCTCGGTGCGCGGGAGCTCGCCCCGGACGCGCGACTGCGGCCGGTGCGCGGGCAGTTGGTGCTGGTGGAGAACCCGGGGATCGAGGAGTGGTTCACGGCGGCCGACTCGGCGTCGAGCGAAACGACGTACTTCTTCCCGCAGCCGGGGCGGCTGGTCCTGGGCGGGACCGCGCAGGAGGGTGACGAGCGGCTCGCCCCGGATCCCGCGACCGCGGCGGCGATCGTGGCGCGGTGCGCGCGGGTACGGCCCGAGATCGCGGGCGCCCGGGCGCTGGGTCACCGGGTCGGGCTGCGGCCGGCCCGGTCGGGCGGGGTGCGGCTCGCCGTGGAGCGGTTGCCGGGCGGCGGGCGGCTCGTCCACAACTACGGGCACGGAGGCGCGGGGGTGACGGTCGCCTGGGGCTGTGCCCGGAGAGCGGCCGATCTGGCCGTCGGCTGACGACCGGTGAGCTCCGGTGAGCCGCGGAAAGGCCGAGGCTCCTGCTCGATCGGACGATCGAGCAG